>DATCTV010000044.1 GCA_036567785.1 Desulfomonilia bacterium
GAGATGGTGATACCCGGGGACAACATAACGATGCAGGTGAGTCTGATACATCCGATAGCTATGGAGGAAGGACTTCGGTTTGCTATACGAGAGGGTGGAAGGACAGTAGGCGCTGGCGTCATTGTTAAGGTTATCGAGTAAGGAGTTAAACAGACATGGAGACTCAAAGGATACGCATAAAGCTCAAAGGCTATGACCATAAACTCATAGATCAGAGTGTACAAGAGATAGTCGATGCGGCCAGAAGAACAGGGGCCAGGGTTGCAGGACCAATACCACTTCCGACGAAAATCGAGAAGTTCTGCGTGTTGAGATCTCCGCATGTAGACAAAAAATCAAGAGACCAGTTCGAAATCAGGACATATAAGAGATTGCTTGATATTCTTGATCCTACACAACAGACCGTTGATCAGCTTATGAAGCTTGACCTGTCTGCTGGTGTTGATGTCGAGATAAAGCTTTAAAGATGCCGGAGTGACATTATGATTAAGGGAATACTCGGAAAAAAACTTGGAATGTCTCAGCTGTTCAGAGAAGACGGAGAAGTCATTCCTGTTACTCTGATTCAGACAGGACCGTGCTACGTCATACAGAAAAAAACAGCCGAACGGGATGGATATGATGCTGTACAGATTGCTATCGAACCTAAGAAGGAATCCAGGGTGAATAAACCCGAAAAAGGCCATGTCGCGAAGGCAGGTAAAGGATGTTTTTATCATCTGAGAGAAGTTGCATGTGATGATCTTTCATCTGTGAATGAAGGAGATGAAATAAAACCTTCAACTGTATTTGCTGCAGGAGAAATCATAAAAATAACCGGCATTTCAAAAGGCAAAGGTTTTGCCGGCGTTGTAAAACGCCATCATTTCGGCGGTCATCGTGCCAGCCATGGCGCTAAAATCCACAGAACTGCAGGGTCTATAGGGTCATCTGCAGATCCCAGCAAGGTTATTAAAGGGAAAAGAATGGCCGGTCATATGGGAGCAAAAAAGGTTACGGTCATCGGGCTTGAAATAATAGACGTTAAAGATGATAAAAATATAATCGTTATAAAAGGGGCTGTACCTGGAGCAAGGGGGCAGCTCGTAATCCTCAGGAAGCAAGAGGTGTAAGGTCATGCCTACGGTCGATGTATTCAATCTGTCAGGAGAAAAGGTAAGCCAGGTAACTCTCTCGGAAACGATATTCGGTGGAGTGGTCAAACCGCATCTTTTACACGATGCAGTTGTCTGGCAGTTATCAAACAGGCGTCTGGCCACAGCGAAGACAAAAACAAGATCTGAAATTTCTGGTGGTGGAAAAAAGCCCTGGAAGCAGAAAGGAACTGGCCGCGCAAGATCTGGCACGAATCGTTCTCCGGTATGGAGAAAGGGCGGGGTAACATTTGGACCCAATGGACGAATATACAAACAAAACCTGCCCAAAAAGGTCAGAGAAGAGGCCCTTAAAAGTGCACTGAGCATGAAGAACGGTGATACGGCATTGAAAATTGTGGACAAGATTGTTTTCGATGAGATTAAAACAAAAAATTATGTCAAGGCGCTTGAGAAGCTTGGAATAGACAATGCACTCGTTGTTACAGGAACGCTGACACCTGAAACGTCGCTTGTTTCCAGAAATCATGCAACAAGCAAGGTTCTTGATGTAAGGGGACTCAATGTCTATGACATACTTAAATACAAGGGCCTGGTGCTTGACCTTGAAGCAGTCAAGATAATTGAAGAGAGGTTGAGCTGATGAAGGACATTACAACAATCATAAAAAAACCCTTGATTACAGAGAAAGGGACAATGCTGAGGCAGGACAATAATCAGGTTATTTTTGCAGTTGATAGAAATGCCAATAAAATTGAAATAAAAAATGCCGTTGAGAAGCTCTTCAAGGTTCATGTTGAAGATGTTAGGACTATACTTGTCAAAGGTAAAAAGAAGCGTTTCGGTCGGTGGGAAAACATTCGATCGGATTGGAAAAAGGCAGTGGTCACTTTGAAACAAGGCGACACAATCGAGTTTTATGAAGGGGTATAATCATGGGCATACGCGGATTTAGACCTACATCTGCCGGAAGACGGTTCATGACCGTCAACACTTTTGAAGAGATTACGGCAACTGACCCTGAAAGGTCATTAACTGTAAGACTTAAGAGAAACAGCGGTCGAAATAATCTTGGAAGGGTTACCGTAAGACATCAGGGTGGAGGGAGTAAAAAACTTTACAGGATAATAGATTTCAAAAGGGACAAAGCAGGTATTCCGGGTAAGGTCAAAACAATTGAATACGATCCGAACCGATCTGCCTGGATATCTCTGATACAGTATGCGGACGGAGAAAAAAGATATATAATATGGCCGGAAGGACTAAAGGTAGGTAGCACTGTAATAGCAAGTGAAGAAGCAGATATTAAACCTGGAAATACGATGATGCTTCAGAACATCCCTTTGGGTACATTCGTTCATAATATTGAGATGAGACCCGGAAAAGGCGGTCAGATGGTGCGTTCTGCAGGTGCATATGCCCAGGTGCTTGCAAAAGAAGGCGGGCAGATACATCTGAAAATGCCGTCCGGAGAGGTGCGCAAGGTATCCGCACTCTGCAAAGCTACTGTAGGTCAGGTGGGAAACTCGAACCATTCAAATATAACAATAGGCAAGGCCGGAAGAAGCAGATGGTTAGGCATTAGGCCAACAGTCAGAGGTGTTGCGATGAATCCGGTGGACCATCCGCATGGAGGAGGGGAAGGAAGAGTAAAAGGTAATCATCCGGTAACTCCATGGGGTATATCAACAAAGGGCCATAAAACCAGAAAGAAATCAAAGGGTTCAAACAAGGATATAGTCAAGAGGAGGAAGTAAAACGTGAGCCGTTCATTAAAAAAGGGGCCCTTCATTGATGATCATCTTTTAAAAAAGGTGCTCGAGGCCAAGGAAAGCGGCACGAACAAGGTTATAAAAACATGGTCGAGAAGATCAACCATATTACCCGAATTCGTTGGATTGACTCTGGCAGTTTATAATGGACGCAAGTTCATTCCTGTATATGTTACAGAGGAAATGGTCGGACATAAACTTGGTGAATTCTCACCTACCAGGACGTTCTATGGCCATGCCGCTGACAGGAAAGCGAAAGCTCAGAAGAAGGGGTAAATCATGGAATCCAGAGCGATATTGAGACATACAAGGGTTTCGCCGCGAAAGGCAAGACTTGTTGCGGATGAAGTGAGGGGCAAACCCGTTTCCGATGCACTGACAATGCTTAAACTGATGCAGAATAAACGATCCGGTATTGTTGCGAAAGTTATTAATTCTGCCGTAGCAAATGCCCTGCAGTCAGGAATGGTGGATGTGGATAATCTGTTTGTTAAAACCATTCAGATTGATGAGGGTGTGACCTTGAAGAGATTTATGCCAAGGGCACAGGGAAGGGCAACCAGGATACTTAAAAGAACAAGCCATATTTCAGTTGTGCTTGACGAGCTGTAGGAAAGGGGTAATTCGTGGGACAAAAAATACATCCATACGGATTCAGATTGGGCGTCACGAAGGAATGGAAGGCAAAATGGTTTGCAGAAAAGAATTACAGCGAGCTTCTGCTTGAAGACAACAAGATTCGCAAGTTTATTTCGAATAAGCTTAAAAGAACCGGGATATCAAGTATAGCTATCGAAAGGGCTGCAAACAAGGTCAAGGTAATAATTCATACCGGCAGGCCTGGACTTGTTATAGGAAGGAAAGGACAAGGCACCGAAGAGTTAAGGAGCAGTCTGGCAAAACTTGTTAATAAAGAGATAATGCTTGAAATAAAAGAAGTCAGAAGACCAGAGGCGGATGCACAGATAGTTGCAGAAGGTATTGCAAATCAGCTTGAAAGAAGAGTGGCTTTCAGGAGGGCAATGAAGAAGGCCGTTTCGCAGGCACTAAGGCTTGGAGCGCAAGGTATAAAGGTTGCATGTTCCGGAAGACTTGCTGGAGCTGAAATTGCACGCCGTGAATGGTACCGGGAAGGCAGAGTTCCGCTACAGACTCTCAGAGCCGATGTCGATTACGGATTTTCTGAAGCAAATACAATGTATGGTGTAATCGGTGTTAAAGTGTGGGTGTATCATGGCGAAATCATTAAAGGAAGGGAAGAAGCAAACGCTTAAAAGAGGAGAGAGCAGGCCATGTTGATGCCAAGCAAGGTTAAACACAGGAAGCAGATGCGCGGGCGCATGAAGGGAAGTCCGGAGAAAGGTTCAAAGGTTTCCTTCGGAAGTTACGGACTTCAGGCTATTGAACCGCATTGGGTTACAGCTAGACAGATTGAAGCGGCTCGTATTGCAATAAACAGATATGTCAAGAGGGGCGGTCAGACCTGGATACGAATATTCCCGGACAAGCCTATCACCAAGAAGCCGGCTGAAACAAGAATGGGAAAGGGAAAAGGTGCACCTGAAGAATGGGTGGCAGTAGTTAAACCCGGCAGGATAATGTTTGAGATTGATGGTGTGACTATAGAGCAGGCAAAAGAGGCTTTCAGGCTTGCATCCCATAAGCTTCCCCTTAAGACCAAGTTTGCTTTCAGGGAGGGTCTAAATGAAGGCCAGTAAGATAAGGGAAAAAACAAATCAGGAACTCACTGTTATGATGGAGAAGATGAAAAGGGACATCATGGATGGGAAGTTTAAAAATACAATGTCCCAGTTGAATGACAAAAGTCAGCTGGTAAAACTCCGTCGTGATGTAGCAAGGATAAACACTATCATCAGGGAGAGGCAGTAATGGAAAAGTCTAGGAAGATGGAGCTTGAAGGAATTGTCTCCAGCGACAGGATGGAAAAGACAGTTGTTGTAACAATCGAAAGACTTGAAAAACATCCTGTGTTTAAGAAATACATCCGCAGAAGAAAAAAATTCATGGCACACGATGAAAAGAATGAATGCAAAGCCGGTGATCGTGTAAGGATACGTGAATGCAAGCCTTTGAGCAAAGATAAATGCTGGAGGGTTGTACAGATAGTTGAGCGGCAGGACTAGGATTAGCGGAGGCTCTTTATGATACAGCAACAGACAAGGCTTAAAGTTGCGGATAACTCCGGCGCCAAAGAATTAATGTGTATTAAGGTTCTTGGCGGCACAAGGAGAAGATATGCATCACTTGGTGATATTATTGTGGTAAGCGTTAAAGATGCGATGCCCAATTCAAAGGTAAAAAAGGGTGATGTTCATAAAGCTGTGGTGGTAAGGACAGCGAAGACTTTCAAACGTTCTGATGGTTCGTGTATCAGATTTGATGAAAATTCAGCAGTTATATTAAACAATCAGAATGAACCTGTTGGGACACGTATTTTCGGGCCTGTTGCCAGGGAATTGAGGGCTAAGAAATTCATGAAAATTGTTTCTCTGGCACCAGAGGTTCTTTAGGGGGAACGAAAATGCCGAAACATGAATCTGTAAAAATTAAAAAGGGAGATGCTGTAATTGTCCTTGCTGGTAAAAATGCAGGCAAGCGCGGTAAGGTAATAAAGATGATAACAAAAAAGGACAGGGTTCTTGTAGAGCGTATTAACATGATAAAGAAGCATCAGAAGCCTACAAAGAATTCTCAGGGCGGCATTGTAGAAAAAGAAGCCGGAATTGATATCTCAAATGTTGCTCTTTTCTGCACAAAATGCAACAAGGGTGTCCGCGTTGGCCACAAAGTTCATGAAGACGGTGTAAAAGTCAGAGTGTGCAAGAGTTGCGGCGAAGAGCTTGAAGCGAAGTAAGAGGGTAATATGGCCAGACTTATTGAACATTATAGAAAACAGATCGTCCCGGCACTCATTAAGGAGTTTGGGTATAAGAACATCAACCAGGTTCCATCACTGAAGAAGATTACAGTAAACATGGGTCTTGGTGATGCCGTCCAGGATGTGAAAATAATTGATAAGGCAGTTGAAGAGCTTGCACTTATTACCGGTCAGAAACCGGTGGTTACTAAAGCGCGTAATTCCATTGCATCATTTAAGCTGAGAGAAGGCATGTCTATAGGATGTGCTGTCACCCTAAGAGGGGCGCGCATGTACGAGTTTCTTGACAGGCTTGTAAACGCAGTCCTTCCTCGATTGAGGGACTTCAGGGGGATTTCACCCAACGGATTCGATGGAAGGGGAAATTACACACTCGGGTTGAAGGATCAGGGTGTCTTCCCGGAGATACCATATGACAAAATTGATAAAGCTCGTGGCATGAATATAACGGTTGTAACAACTGCGGAATCAGATGAGGAAGGGAAAAGCCTTCTCACTGCTTTCGGCATGCCATTCAGGAGGTAGTAAAATGGCCAAGAAATCAATAATAGCAAAGGCCAAGAGGACGCCGGCGTTCAAGGTTAGAAGGTACAACCGCTGCCAGATATGTGGAAGGCCAAGGGCATATTACAGAAAATTTGGAATATGCAGAATTTGTCTGAGAAACATGGCCATGAAGGGCGAGATACCTGGTATGAAAAAATCAAGCTGGTAAGGGGAGCGAAATGGTTACTGATCCAATAGCTGACATGATAACAAGAATTAAAAACGGTGCAGGTGTAATGCTTGAAAGTGTTGATATTCCTGCGTCAAAGGTAAAGCTCGCTATTGCCGATATTCTTCTCAGGGAAGGGTATATCAAAGGCTACAAATTCATTGAGGATTCAAAGCAGGGCATTCTCAGGGTCAATCTGAAATATCACAATTCAAAACATGTTGTAACTGGGATGGATAGAATATCAAAACCCGGTAGAAGGGTATATATAGGCGCTGATGAGATTCCCAATGTAATGGATGGTCTTGGCATATCTATTATAAGCACGTCAAAGGGAATTATGACCAACAGCAAGGCGAATGATTTGAACATTGGCGGAGAACTCTTGATTAAGGTCTGGTAAGGAGATTTGAGATGTCACGAATCGGCAAAATGCCCATTACAATTCCGGATGGAGTTAAAGTCACTTTAAACGGCGATATTATCAAAGTTAAAGGACCCAAAGGGGAGTTGTCCAAGCAGTTGATCGGCAATATGGAAATGAAGATTGAAGGAAACACACTGACTTTTCTGCCTCTTGATGAAATGAGACAGACGGGAGCTTATCACGGTTTGATGAGAGCTCTGACGAATAACATGGTAAAAGGTGTCTCTGAAGGATTTGTGAAGAGGCTGAAAATAGTCGGCATCGGATACCGTGGTGAAACAAAGGGTGATTCATTAATCCTTAATGTCGGATATTCGCATCCTGTCGAATATTCTTTACCGAATGGGGTAAAGGCCGCAGTTTCAAAAGAAGGTGTTATTGATCTGATGGGAATTGACAATGAGCTTTTAGGTGACGTTGCATCCCAGATAAGAAAGATAAGACCGCCTGATTCCTATAAAGGGAAAGGTATCAGGTATCTTGATGAGAATGTCAGGATAAAACCTGGCAAGAGTGCGGCTAAAGGCAAATAAATAAGGAGAATATTGTGAGCAAGATAACGCCAAAAAAAGCACTGAGCTTAAGAAAATCGAGGGTGAGAAAGAAAATAAACGGGACCTCTGATAAACCGCGCCTGTGTGTGTACAGAGGAAACCGGCATCTATATACTCAGATCATTGATGACACCCAGGGGCATACTCTGGCGTCTGCTTCGACCCTGAGCGCTGAATTAAAAGACAAGATCAAAGGTCTGACGAAGGAAAGTGCTAAACAGGTTGGTCTTCTGCTTGCGGAGAAAGCCAGAGAAAAAGGTATAGAGCAGGTAGTGTTTGACCGCAGCGGATATAGATATCATGGAAGGATAAAAGCATTGGCCGAAGCGGCACGCGAAGGCGGCCTGAAGTTTTAAACAAGGAGAGGTGTTTTGGCAAATTACGAAATACTTGAAGAAAGCGGCGAGCAGTTTATAGACAAAGTGGTTTTTGTCAATAGGGTTTCCAAAGTCGTCAAGGGCGGCAAAAGGTTCAGATTCAGTGCGCTCACTGTTGTCGGTAACGGCAATGGTAAGGTCGGACATGGAATCGGGAAAGCAAGGGAAGTGTCAATCAGTATTCGCAAAGGTGTTGAAGTTGCCAAAAAAGCCATGATTGATGTTCCCATTATTGAAGGAACCATTCCTCATACGATAATCGGAATCAGCGGTGCAGGAAGGGTTCTTCTCAAGCCTGCACCGACAGGTACCGGAATAATTGCAGGTAATGCTGTACGTGCAGTTATGGAGGCCGCAGGTATTCATAATGTTGTCGCCAAAACGCTTGGGTCCAGGAACCATCATAATGTTATTCAAGCTACGTTCGATGCCCTGTTGCGTCTTCAGACAAAAGAAAAAGTTGCTGAAAAGCGCGGCAAGGAAATCGGATAGGGAAAAAATACAATAAAGAGGTAAAGATCGTGGCTGCTCAGATAAAAGTAACGCTGAAGGGTTCGGTAATCGGCTGTACAAAAAAACAGAAGGAAACCGTGAAATCACTCGGATTGAGAAAACGCGGAAGTACAAAAATACTCAGTGATTTGCCGGCTGCAAAAGGTGCCTTGAAGATTGTCGGCCACCTTGTTGATTGCGAGGAGGTATAAATATGATTGATTTGTCAAATCTGACGCCTGCGCCAGGGTCGAGGAAGAATAGCAAGCGACTAGGAAGAGGAGACGCATCGGGTACAGGAGGGACTTCAGGTAAGGGTCATAAAGGACAGAAGGCAAGATCAGGAGCTTCTATACCGGGATGGTTTGAAGGCGGACAGATGCCCATTTACAGAAGGCTTCCGAAAAGAGGATTCAAAAATCCATTCAGGAAGGAATATGTTGCTGTAAATATTAAGGATTTGTCAAGTTTTAAATCAGGAAGCGTAATAGATAAAGCTGCTTTGATTGAAAATGGGATTTTAAGAAAAGAAGGTATGGTTAAACTTCTCGCAGACGGCGAGATAAATATCGCACTGACGATAAAGCTGGACAAGGCTTCAAAGGCTGCAATCGAGAAGATAGAAAAGGCCGGCGGAAAATTTGAAACTCTTTAAAGGAGTAATAAGTGGCCTCTGCAATTGAAAATGTAAAAGGTAACATGTCTGAATTGACAAGAAGGATTGTCTTTACACTTGCAATGCTGCTTGTATACCGTATTGGAATACACATCCCGACTCCGGGTATAAATGTTGCCATGATGCAGGAATGGTTTGAGGCTCAGTCCGGTACGCTTCTTGGTATGTTCGACATGTTCTCGGGCGGAGGTTTAAGGACCCTGTCGATATTTGCCCTGGGCATCATGCCATATATAAGCGCCTCGATCATCGTTCAACTGCTGGGGATGGTTTATCCAAGATTCGAACAGCTTCAGAAGGAAGGACCATCGGGCAGACAGAAATTAAGCCAGTATACAAAGTATTTAACAGTGGCACTATGTCTTGTTCAGGGTTACTTCATGACAATGGGTATCGAATCCATGCAGGGGCCAGGCGGCGATACGGTTGCATATAATCCGGGTTTTGCTTTCAGAATAATCTCGACGCTTACTCTTACTGCAGGAACTTGCTTTCTGATGTGGCTTGGAGAACAGATAACAGAGCGGGGGATTGGAAACGGAATCTCTCTGATCATATTTGCAGGAATCGTTGCAAGGCTTCCTCAGGCTATAATTAATACAGGAAGACTCGCATGGACAGGTGAACTTTCCCTCTTTGCACTACTTCTTGTCATAATAATTGCAGTTGCCGCCATCGCCGGTATCGTCTTTATGGAAACTTCTCAGCGCAGGATACCGATTCAGTATCCGAAGCAGATCAGGGGAAGACGCGTTTATGGCGGACAGAATACACATTTGCCGCTCAAGCTGAACACTTCAGGTGTTATACCTCCGATATTCGCTTCATCGCTGATAGTCTTCCCTGCAACCATTGCTCAGTTTTTTCCTAATGTTGCATGGATGAAGACTTTTTCTCATATTTTGACAAGGGGAAATATTATTTATAACCTTATATATGTAGTCTTAATTATATTTTTCACATACTTTTACACTGCAGTCGTCTTTAATCCGATTGATGTTTCAGAGAACCTTAAAAAGTATGGCGGATATATTCCTGGCATCAGACCGGGTAAGGCAACATCGGATTATCTTGACAAGGTGCTGTCAAGACTTACTCTTGTGGGTGCATTATATCTGAGCGTAGTTTGCGTACTGCCATCAATATTGACATCATGGGCCAATGTACCCTTTTATTTCGGTGGAACGTCTCTCTTGATTGTTGTCGGAGTCGCTCTTGATACGATGAGCCAGATAGAGTCACATATGATATCCAGAAACTACGAGGGATTATTGAAAATGGGCCGCATTAAATCCAGGCGCGGTTAAATATAACAGGAGGACTTATGAATATAATTCTGATTGGACCCCCGGGTGCAGGAAAAGGAACTCAGGCAAAAAGAATGATAGACCGTCTTGGCGTGCCGCAGATATCAACGGGAGATATGTTCAGGGCAGCAGTTAAAGAAGGTACACCGATGGGTCTTAAAGCTAAAGAATATATGGATAAAGGCGGTCTGGTACCTGATGAGGTGGTTATCGGGGTTGTCGGCGAGAGGCTGAAGAAAGATGACTGTGTTAAAGGATATGTACTTGACGGCTTCCCAAGGACTCTTGAACAAGCCAGAGCTCTTGACGAACTTCTTGAAAAATCCGGATCAAAACTTGATCACGTCGTAGTGATTGACGTTCCTGATGATTTTCTGGTAAGCAGGCTGACCGGTAGACTTACCTGCCGTGATAGCGCATGCGGCAATATGCATCACATGGTGACATATAAGCCGAAGGTCGAGGGAAAATGCGACAAATGTGGAGGCGAACTGTATATAAGAGATGACGACAAGGAAGCAACAATCAGACAGAGACTGACAAATTATCATAATCAGACGTCACCGCTTATTGAATATTATACGAAGAAAGGAATTGTGAGGAAGGTTGACGGAACAGGTTCTATGGAAGATGTGGAAAAGGCTATTGCAGCAGCAATCGGATAATAAAGCTTTATTATATGGGAAAAGACGTAATTGAGACAGAGGGAACAGTAATAGAACCGCTGCCCAATGCCATGTTTTTGGTGGAACTAAGTAATGGACACAAGATACTGGCGCATATTTCTGGGAAGATGAGGATGCATTACATAAGAATACTTCCCGGAGATAAGGTACAAGTTGAAATATCACCGTATGATCCCGGTAAGGGACGAATAGTATACAGGACAAAGTAAGGCAGGTGTTATATGAAAGTTAAGGCATCAATAAAGAAAAGATGCAGAAATTGTAAAATAGTTAAACGCAGCGGGGTTATACGTGTGATCTGCACAAACCCTAGGCACAATCAGAGACAAGGTTAAGGAGGCGGCAATTGGCGAGAATTGCAGGTGTAGACTTACCAAGGAACAAGAGGATTGAGATCGCGCTGACCTATATCTACGGAATAGGCAGGACAAGTGCTGAAAAGATCCTGGAAGAAACAAAGGTGGATCCTGGCAAAAAAAGTGATGACCTGACAGAACATGAAGTGGCTCTCATAAGAGATTATATAGGCGCCAACATGGTTGTGGAAGGAGATCTCAGGCGTGATGTGTCCATGAACATAAGAAGGCTGATGGACATTGCCTCATACAGGGGTATCCGTCATCGTAAAGGTTTGCCTTGCAGGGGGCAGCATACACACAATAACGCCAGAACGAGAAAAGGGCCGAGGCGCCTTGTTGTCGGCAAAAAGAAATAGCCTAAGGGGAAATTGCAATGGCGAATCCAAGACAGAGAACAGTAAAAAAGAAGGTAAAGAAGGATATTTCTGAAGGAGCTGCACATATTCAGGCAACATTTAACAACACCGTCATAACCATAACCGACCCGCAGGGAAACACTATTGCATGGTCAAGCGCCGGTTCGCAGGGGTTCAAGGGATCAAGGAAGAGCACACCGTTTGCAGCCCAGGTTGCGGCACAGGAGGCATGTAAGAAGGCACTTGAGACAGGTATTAAAACAGTCTACGCATATATCAAAGGCCCTGGCAGTGGCAGGGAATCGGCTTTAAGAGCCATTTATGCAAGCGGAATAAGGATTTCTGGAATCAGGGATATTACACCTATCCCGCATAACGGCTGCAGGCCGCCAAAGAAACGTCGGGTATAAAGGAGGAGTGTCTTGTCAAGGTATACAGGCCCAGTTTGCAAGATTTGTCGCAGGGAAGGAACGAAACTCTTCCTGAAAGGTCAGAGGTGCTATACGGATAAATGTGCCCTTGAGCACAGAAATTACGCCCCGGGTCAGCATGGACAGGGCAGAATTAGAACCAGTGAATACAGAATCCATCTCAGAGAAAAACAGAAAGTAAGAAGCTCTTATGGGGTGAGTGAAGCTCAATTTAAACATTACTATGATATCGCCAAGAGCAGAACAGGCCAGACCGGAGAGCTGCTGATGCAGCTTCTGGAAAGCAGGCTTGATAATATTGTTTTCAGGATGGGTTTTGCATCATCCAGGAATGAAGCAAGGCAGCTGATTAATCACGGACATTTCCGTGTTAACGGCAGAAAGACTGATATTGCATCTTATCAGATTAAATCCGGCGATATAGTAGAAGTAAAAGAGAAGAGTAAGAAACTTGCAACCATCGAAAACGCCCTTGAAATGAGTGAATCAAGGGGTAGGGTGGAATGGCTTGATGTTGACAGGGAAGCAAAGAAGGGAACTGTCAAAGCTATACCGGAAAGAAAAGATATGCCTATGGAAGTCCAGGAAACATTAATTGTTGAGTACTACTCTAAATAACTTAAGGCGGGATATAAGGGATGATAGAGAAGAACTGGAAAGAAATAGTTCCAACCGGAAAGCTGGAGATAGTAGAATCAACGCATTCAGAGACATACGCCCGCTTTAATGCCCAGCCGCTTGAAAGAGGTTTTGGTGTAACCATTGGTAATTCATTGAGAAGAATACTTCTTTCTTCAATCTATGGTTCGGCAATTATCGGTGTTAAATTTGATGACTCACTGAATGTTGTGCATGAATTCTGCAGCATCCCTGGGGTTCTTGAGGATGTAACTAATATTATTCTCAATCTCAAGAAAGTTGTATTGAAGATGCACTCTGATAAACCTCAGTTGGTAACTCTTGAAAAGCAGGGTCCATGTGTTGTTACAGCAGGCGATATTGATACCGGTGCAAACATAGAGGTAATCAATAAGGATCAGATAATAGCAACAATAGAAAACAATACAGTGCTGAAACTGGAAATGCGTGTTGAATATGGGAGAGGATATGTACAGGCTGAACTCAACAAAGAAAAAATCGATACAGCAGGATGGATTGCAATTGATGCAGTATTCTCACCAGTGAGAAAAGTTGCCTTTAATGTAACGCCTACTATTGTGGGAAGAAGAACAGACTATGACAGGCTCTCTCTTGAGATATCTACGAACGGTGTTGTGAAACCTGAAGATGCGCTGGCATATGCAGCCAAGATTCTGAAAGATTATATGAATGTTTTCATAAATTTCCAGGAAGAAGAGATTGAGAGGAAGATCGAGGCGGAGAAGGCGGACAAAGGACTTAATGAAAATCTATTCAGAACCGTTGAAGAACTCGAGTTATCTGTGAGGTCTGCGAATTGCCTGAAGAACGCAAACATGACATATATTTATGAACTTGTTCAAAAGACAGAGGCTGAACTTTTGAGAACAAAGAATTTCGGCCGGAAGTCGCTTGAAGAGATAAAGGAAAAATTGGCAAAAATGGGATTACATATCGGAATAAAGCTGCCCGATCTGCCTAGCCGTGATGAGATCGAGTCCAGAAGAAAGAGGATGGAAGAAGAGGAGAGCAAGTAGGGGGAAATCATGTACCACCGTATATCAGGAAGAAAATTAGGTATGAAGACTGACGTCAGGGAGGCCATGCTGAAAAATATGGTTACTTCTCTGATTGTCCATGAAAGAATCACAACAACTGTGACAAGGGCAAAAGAGCTAAGAAAGATTGCTGACCGTATGATAACGCTCGGAAAAAAAGGAAATCTGGCAGCAGTACGTCAGGCGGCAGTGACAGTAAAAACAAAGGAAGCCCTTGGGAAGCTGTTCAAGGATCTCGGGCCGAGATTTGCAGAGAGGAATGGAGGTTATACAAGAATTATCCGATCCTCTAATCGCAAAGGTGATAATGCACCCATGGTAATAATGGAGTGGGTCGACAAAGCAAAAACCGAAGCGGCAGAGAAAAAATCCTGATCAGTAAACCATCTGTATTCCGGTAAAGCCTTCCATTAGAAATATTGGAGGGCTTTATTTGTTATATAAAACATCACAAGTTGAAGATACACATTAAAAGTAGTAGCAGTTTTCATGGTGTAAATCTAAACCTCTTCCAAAGGGGTTTGAGGACCGGGGATTATATCTGCGATGTCAGGATCAAGTCCGTCTTCCCGTGGGAGTAATTCAGATCTGATCTTTTTGAGTTCAATTCTTTTGGCGATTTTATCAGCCTTTTTCTGGCGCTTGATCTTTTCGCGCTCATTTTTTTTAAAAGTGTGATGTGATTTATTTCCCATAAATTTTAAAAAGGGCGGCACTAAGCCGCCGCTTAAAGGATTATTTTGCCTTGCTTACGTTAGTTGCCTGAGGCCCTTTGGGGCCGTTTGTTATCTCGAAAGATACACGATCACCTTCGTTGAGTGATTTGAACCCATCGGCTTTTATGGCAGAGAAATGTACAAATACGTCCTGACCGTTTTCTGCAGTTATAAAACCAAAACCCTTTTGCTCATTAAACCATTTTACTGTTCCGTTAGCCATGTTAACCTCTTGTATGGTTTGTATTCCCAGGCAATGAGTATACAAACTCTTCTTGTATTTCTGAAAGACGACTTATTTCAATTGCCGAATAGGATCATCGAGATGTTGTTGAAGGTCATTTTCGGTATTGGATTACTTCGAATCTCAGTTGTTTGGGAGCTTTACGTAAGCACAGGGATATTGTCAAGCTAATAATATTTTTTACAAACAGTCTGCAGTCGCACATCTTGTGGAACAAATGTTATTTTATAAATCTCAGCAGGCAAGAATGTAGTCAGAATTGTTAAGAATATTTATGCAACAATATATGTAATTTATTTACAGACCCTTGATTACACATATCATAAAGATATTATTTAAATTATTTTACAGGATTAAATGAGGTGATTATGGGCTATACAGGAAGGGATACAAAGGAAGGGATTATAAACCGGTTTGGGGCATATGTTTCTTCAGGCAAGGCTGAATTTTTTAAAAGCGTCGGCATTGACTTTGTATTTGGTAAAAGGCAGGGGCCGTTTATCTGGGATGCAGTAAGCGGCAAAAGGCTTATCAACTGTCACAGCAATGGTGGTGTATTCAACCTCGGACATAGAAACCCAGAGATTATAGAAGCTCTCAAAAATGCGCTTGATGAACTCGATATCGGCAATCATCACCTGATAAGCGAACAAAGGGCAATACTTGCCGAAAGGCTTGCTGAACTTACTCCTGAAGGTATTACCTACACGGTTTTCGGTTCAGGTGGCGGTGAAGCTATCGATCTTTCTATCAAGCTTGCAAGAGGCTACACCGGCAGACAGAAAATAATATCCGCAAACGGTGGCTATCACGGTCATACGGGTTTTGCAATTGCAACCGGCGATGAACAGTACAGAGCCCCTTTCGGCCCCAATCAGCCTGGTTTCATTCAGATTCCTTTCAATGATAAACAGGCAGTTGCTCAGGCTGTGGATGAAAATACTGCAGCGGTAATATTCGAAACAATTCCAGCCACACTCGGGATGCCGGTTCCTGATCGAGATTATTTTTCATATGTTAAGGACGTATGTAAAAAGAAAAATTCGCTGCTAATAATAGATGAAGTTCAGACAGGTCTTGGCAGGACTGGGAGGCTCTGGGGCATTGAACATTTTGGTGTTTCACCCGATATCATGGTTATTGGCAAAGGTCTTTCAGGTGGAATATATCCTATTAGCGCCACCTGTTTTACCAAAGAGCTTCAGACGTTTTTCCATGCAAACCCTTTTATCCATATATCCACTTTCGGAGGCGCCGAGGTAGGGTGCCCCGTTGCAATGAAGGTCCTGGAGATCTCATCAGAACCCGGATTTCTTGAAAACGTCGTGAACATTTCAGATAGGATTGCAAAAGGCTTTGACGAACTCGTGCAAAGACATCCGGGAATCCTTACAGGCCTGCGAAGGCTTGGGCTGATGATGGGCTTTGAGATGGTAAATGACATGTGCGGGCCTGTGATGACCAGGACATGCTATGACAACGGTATTCTTAGCATTTATGCAAACAATGACAAGCGTATAAGCCAGCTCCTTCCACCGCTTATTATTGACAATACATTGGCTGATGAAATTATTGAAAGACTTGATTTATCACTTTCCGATGCTGAAAATCTTCTTGGATTGAAATAGGGGGACGTAATGATCAAAGAGCAGATAAGCAGCAGTTATATTTCGGAATTCGAAAAAGGCCTGAATCCTCTTCATCCTGACAAAAGCACGATTCCTGCAAGGATAATAGGCTATGGAGAGATGAGCACAATATTCGTTATTGATGAACCGGGACAGGAAGAACTTGCCTATAAAAGGATGCCGATTTTTTTTAATAGTGAAGAGATGAGGGAATACGAAGTTCTTTTTAACGAATATAATGAACTTCTGAGCAGGATCGGACTCGTTATTCCGGCCTTTGCCTCGGTCATGGTAGTTCCCGATAAAGGCAATCTGGTCATTTATAACGCACAGAAAAGGCTGCCCTCAGAATCAATATGCAATTCTCTTATACATTCTCTTGATGCTGCTTCCGTCAATATGCTGATCCTTCTGGTTTTGAGAGAAATTAAAAGGATCTTTGATTACAATAGAGCAAATCCTGGAAATGAAGTCGGTATCGACGGACAGATATCAAACTGGGCGGTTGCAGGGTGGTCTGCGGGAATGGAAATCACTGAAAAAACGAGGCTTTTTTACCTAGATACCAGCACTCCTCTCATGAAAAATTCAGGCAGGGAGAGGCTTAATCCCGAGCTCTTTCTAAGGAGTACCCCATCATTTCTGAGATGGATGATCAGGCTCTTTTTTCTTGATGATGTGATGAACCGGTATTACGATTTCAGGAAAGTTGCAATTGATCTGATTGCAAATTTTCACAAGGAACAGAGAAAAGAAGTAATACCGGCGCTTGTTGAAACGGCAAATGCTTTTTTTGCCTGTGAATGTCCATCGCTGGGTATTCCACCTCTTACTGTTAAAGAGGTTGATGATTATTATAAGGAAGATGCACTCATCTGGCGGTTATATCTGGCATTCAGAAAATTTGACAGATTCCTGCACTTGAAGATTATGAACAAACCCTACCCCTATATACTTCCAGGGAATATCAAGCGCTGACAAATTCGGGTCTTTAGTATATAGTAATTTGAAAACACTTTAAGGAGTTCTTATGAAGACGCGAATTACCGAATCACTTGGAATAAAATACCCGATATTGCTTTCCGGCATGAGTTGGATAAGCGTACCGGAAATGGTTGCTGCAGTATCCAATGCGGGCGGGCTGGGAATTCTGGCTACGGGTCCGCTGGATGCACAGCAGACAAGAACTTCAATCAAAAAAATAAAAAGCCTGACCGATAAGCCTTTCGGAATAAATGCATCACTTCTTTTTCCCGGGGCTTCAGATAATGCCAAGGTTGCCCTTGAAGAAAATGTGCCGGTAATAAATTTTGCTCTGGGCAAAGGAGACTGGATAGTTAAAGAGGCGCATAAATACGGTGGCAAGGTGCTGGCAACCGTTGTAAACCACAGGCATGCAAAACGGGCACAGGACTACGGTGTGGACGGTGTCATAGTAACAGGCCATGAAGCTGCGGCTCACGGCGGCGATGTGACAACCTTCGTACTCATACCTACAATAGCCTCAGCCGTACAGATTCCGGTTATAGCCGCAGGAGGTATTGCTGATGGCCGCGGACTGGCAGCAGCTCTTGCACTTGGTGCCGAAGGTGTGGCAATGGGCACGCGCCTGATGTCGACGAAAGAAAGTCCGCTTCATGATAACTTCAAGAAGCTCTCCATTGAAAAAGATGTCTATGATACGCTTTATTCAACAAGATTCGACGGGCTGGGCTGCCGCGTACTTGATACCCCGGCTGCACATGATGCTATTCGGAATGGTCTCAATATAAAGAAGATGATAGAGGCCATACCTAATTCAGCAGCCATTGCGAAGCAGCTCCACCTGCCTTATATCAAGCTGTTTATAGGTGTTCTTGCTTCAGGTATGAAGAATGCCATGCAGCTCGCATTCATGGCGAATGCATTCAAAGCTATCAGGGTGGCTACCGAGGATGGCGATATAAAAGACGGGGTTCTTCCTGTAGGGCAGGACACAGGTCTGATCAAGGACGTGCCGAGTGTTGCAGAGCTTATGGACAGGATGGTTAAAGAGGCTGAAGAGGTCTCTGTCAGACTCTCAGGATTAATGAAGCAATAAGTTAAAGGGGCTTGCAGAATGTCTCTGCAAACCCCTTTGAAATTCTCTGTATATTCAAGAAGCGGTCTAATTAAACAGGTTTCTGGTCTTTTTCAGTACGGCGTTTGCCTCATTATGCATTTTAATAAGCAGGTCTTTACAAGGCAGTATATCATGAATAAGTCCTATGGACTGGCCTACCATTAGAGGTGCCATATCGACATTACCCTCTTCCCATGCCTGTTTTATACGGGGGCCTGAGATTAATGGAATAAGCTTGTCGAGTCCGCCGCCCGTGGATTCAATCTCTAATACCTCTTCGATAACCTTATTGATAAGGGCTCTTCCCTGAAGGCCGATTGATCTGCCGAATATCCGGGTATCATTCTCCTGCCGGTTAATGATCTCCTGCTTTATGTTTTCATGGACCATGCATTCCTTTGTTGCGATAAAACGGCTTGCCATCATGACGCCCTGTGCTCCCAGCGTAAGTGCTGCAGCCATGCTTCTTCCATCCGCTATGCCTCCCACCGTCACAACTGGAATCCTGACTGTTTCAGCTATACGCGGCGTTAAAACCATTGTCGTGACGTCATCACTCAGGGGATGCCCGCCTTCTTCAAGCCCTGCTGCATATACACCATCATAACCGGCCTTTTCCGCATGAACGGCATGTCTGACCGATCCCACCTTATGGAAAAGTCTGACCCCTGCCTTTTTGAGTCTCTTTACGCCATCCTCCCCGGCTACCTTGTCCAGCGGAGTACCTGATACTTCAATTGCCGGAACCTTTTCCTCCTGACAGACCTTGATATACATCTGATGGTGTTCGGATGTAATCCTGATGGAAGGGAGAAGGGTCAGCCCGATTACGAAAGGTTTGGCTGTCAATTCTCTGACCTCTGCTATCGCATTCCTGAAATCCTGTTCTGTTTCATAATTTGCCGCAGTAAGATTGCCCATACCGCCGGCTTCTGAAATGGCAGCACACAACTGGGGCTTGCAAAGCCACATCATCGCCCCGCATATTATCGGGTATTTTATCCCGAACATTTCAGTGATAGCAGTTTTAATCATACTTCCTCCGATAAAACCAGTTTAACGATATGTTTGGCCAAACTTGCCTGGCATGTCAAGGTAAACATTCGAATATAAAAAACATCTCCTTAATGGATGGTTATCTTACAGGAAACAGGTCGATTACCGTTATTTCCGGCGGAGCAAAGACACGCATCGGCGGTCCCCATAAGCCTGAGCCTCGGCTGATATAGATTCTGCTTTTTTCCGGTAATTCATAAAGTCCGGAAACATAGGGATAGGCAATCCTGAGCAGAGGAACAAAGGAAAATATCTGCCCGCCGTGAAGATGACCTGAAAGTTGAAGGTCAAAAAGTCCGTATAATGATTGATCTATTTCAGGTTTATGCTTGAGGACTATGATGAATTTTTCCTTGGGAAGTCTTGAAAGGAGGTCTTTTTCCATTTTTGTATCCGAGCTTTTCGAGAGCGAATGTCCCCTGTCGTCGAAGCCTGCTATAACGATGTAATTCCCGGCACCGGCGTCATCATTTCTAAGCATTCTGAAGCCGGCGGATTCGGTAAGCCTTATTGAAAGTCCGAGTCCGGCATAAACCTCGTGATTGCCTGTAACTGCAAATTTACCGAGTCTCGGGTTTATCCGGTCAAGCAATTTTATATTGTCTGCGATGTTGTCGAGCTGGCCATCGATCAAATCACCTGTCGAGACAAGGATATCCGGGTTGGAATTTCTGATGGATCTGATTATATTTTCCAGCCTCAATTTTCCCGACATAAGGCCAAGATGGACATCCGATATCTGGACAATCCTTATCCTGCCTGCCGATGGTGGAATCTTTTCGGTATATATTCTTAAATGTTCGGTCTTTATATGCAGGCCTTCATAAATACCGTATCCGGTCAGGATGACGGCCAGGAATAACGGAATGATGAAGGCCATGAAAGCCGAAGGAATAAACGCATCGGTGTTTCTTATGAAAAAATTTCCGGCTCCAAATACAATCAGCCTGTAAACACCTATTATTATGGCGATCATTACGAATATTGACAGCGCCCCCATCCATATATAACCCGTATATGCAAAGGCTATTGCTGCAGTATTATGCCCGGCATGTTCGAGAGTTCTTGTGATAATCGGGGCTAGCATCATTAATGTCATGAAGACTGCGGAAAGCAAGCCTGCGGTTCTGCCGAATTCGAATGCCGCCCTGGCTTTGAAAAATGCATAGGCATGCATTGATCCGTAAAAAGCAAAATATATCAGGATAAAAAGTTTCATGGAAAAATAAGCCTTTGTATTACGGTATTTTCCTCAAAAGTCTGAATGTAATGGATAGCCTGGAATCCTGTCTGCAGTCCTGTCCCAGACATATATAACCGCTGCTTACAAGCTCGCATTCATCATTATGGACATAAGCAGTATTCCCGTCATCATTGTGAATGTACGAGCCATTCGTACTATGATCGATAAATATAAATTTCCCCTTGTGGTATTCTATCCTGCAGTGTGAACGTGAAACCATGGTGTCTTCAATAGTGATTGTATTATGTCCCTGTCTGCCGATGCTTATTGTGGGGTTTGATCTGTCAATGCTTACTTTCTTTTCTGCTGAAACGATATTCATAATATTTCCATATTCTTGCTTTGGTTGTTCGGCCTTCAAAATGACTGTTTTATTGCTTTCTTCCCAGACGATTTCATATATGTCGAATTCTCCGCCTTTGCCTTTAATTATGGTCCTGTCAAAAAATCCGGCCTTCTCTTTAAGAAAATCAGGGAGGATATTTACAGTCTGTTTGGTTGTAACGATCTGTCTTGGTTTTGCAAGAGAAACCATTCTTGCGGCGATATTGACCGTATCACCAAAGATGTCGCTTTGTACAAGCAGTACGGGGCCTGTGTGAAAACCTATCCTTATATCAGGAACAATATGCCCGTCCGCCTTCCTTTCCTCAATCTGGTCCCTGAGCTCATGCATTGCTATGGCTGCATCCGCTGCATTGGTTGCATCATTAAAAGAGCACATTAAGCCGTCACCCATTGTTTTTATGATTTCACCGTCATGCAATTGTACGGTTATAGCAAGCATTGAAAGACATTCATTTATAATGCAGTGTGCGGCTTCATCGCCCAGGGTTTCATAAAGGGTGGTGCTTCCCGATATGTCGACAAAAAGTATTGTCAGAATATCATCTGTCCTTGCCATGATCGGGATATAATCATGAGCATAGAAGTTCTGCAAGACGCTCCTTTGTATAATCATTGATGAAATCCCACAAGCCCAGTTTTTTCAGAGTTTCAATAGAGGGGATACCTTGTGAAGTCCATCCCCTGGCATCGTAATATGACTGGACAAGATTTTTCAGGCGGTCTTTCCTGCTGTTCATGAGGATAGCCCTTTTCTCCGCTACACTCATCTGATTTGCAATGGAGCGGTCTTTGCCTGTTATGCGGGAGACTTCTTCATCATTATATTCCATTTCTGCTTCATAAAGACTGTCCGTAGTAGGGCCTATTGCACGGTCGGGTATCCAGTCATGAGCCCCTGTTTCCTTTCCGTAAGCCATCACGTTCATCACACGTTGAAGGTTTATGTCCCGGTCGGTCTGTTCGAATATCTGTTCCCAGGTCATATTCGTTCCCATCATGCCGTTATAGAAGCCTGCATAAAATTCCTGAGAGGCCGGATTTATATATATGTCCGTATTTGTGAACTTTTCAGAATCGGGATTGAAAACGTCGACCCAGGGAAGTTTGCAAAGCCCCAGATTGTCGTTGCCGAGCCTGACACGTGGATATGTTATGAGAGCACGAGCCTTGTGCTCTGGGGTAGGAAAAGCTCCGAGCAGGTCGGCTTTAATAAGCCAGGCTGCGGCATGGTGCGCCCCGATGTCACTTGCCGCTGCATAAGACCCCTGCATGGACAGGGAACGGTGAGTTCTGTACAGGGAAAAAGGAAGCCCTTTTGAATGCATTGCGAAAAGCTCAAGTTCATGCCTTGGATTAGGTTCTCCGGTTCTCTGCACATACTTTTCTGCGACCCAGTCGACAAGTTCCAGCATTCCCTTTCCAGCGATACTTGCAAGTTCGGATTCCTGCAGGCTCACTTGGTGTATGAATTCGGCTGCAGCATGTGAATCACCCCAGTTCAGTTCGAATCCACCGGTGTCATCTTTTGTAAGGTAACCTCTCTGGAAACATTCCATGATGAAAGCCATTATGACTGAAACGGTTATTGTATCGATGCCGTAATCGTCACAGTACCAGTTTGCCTCCATGATGAATTCAGGATCGAAAATTCCAAGATTTGAACCGAATCCGGCTGCTGTTTCATACTCGGGGCCGTCAACCCAGACCTTCAAGCCTTTTTTACCACCCGACTTGAGTGTTACAAAACCGCCTTTTGTGCATCTGAGATTGCATCCCGGAAAACAGCCGTCATTGCCGCTGTGTTCGAAGAGGTGCTCTGCATAGAATTTACCGCATATTTTATCAGCATTAGCATCTGTACCATACTGGTAGTTCCTTACCGGAAGCGAGCAGTAGGAATTTCTGTTCATGAATGAAATGAGTCCCGCGCTTCCTTTTCTGTGCATTTGAAGTGAGTGAGGGTCCACCTCGTGGACTACCTTGCTGAGTTTGTGTCCGGATTCCTTTACTTTTTCCCAATCCGCCGCTCCGTACGGGTTTTCCCCTTTCGGGTAATCTGCAAGGATTACAATGGCCCTGATTTTTTTATCAGCCATCACAGTACCCAGCCCAGTCCGGCCTGCCTGTTTGGCTCGCCAGATTCCTTTAGAACCGTCAATTGCAGGTTTTGTAGGATCGAAATAATGGCTGTTGATGCAGCCGTAATTGGTTTTTGCCGCACCTGTTCCCGTTGTAACGAACACGATTTGTTTTCTTTCAAAACCCTGAGCTGTGAACATATCTGCGATATTCTTCTCGAGATCGAAAACCAGGTCGATAGAAGGAGCAGCCACGACTGATATTTCGCCGTTTAATGCATCTATGATAATCATGGAGTCTGTCTTGCTTTTCCCGGTCAGGAGCAGGGTGTCGAAACCGGCATATTTCAGAAAGGCGCCGAAATGTCCCCCGAAATTGGATACGCCGGGTACATGGGTAAGAGGAGAAAGTGAAACAGCCATACATTTTGCAGTGCCTGGGAACTGAGGAATTCCACCAAGTGGTCCGGGTGAAAATATCAGCGGATTTTTCGGATCGAACGCATCCATTCCCGGAGAAGTATGGGTATGAAGGAAATATAGTCCCATCCCCCTGCCGCCAATAAAATAATCCCTTACCGCAGGGTCTATCGGTTTTATGGTGACAGATTCCATATCAAGATCAATATCGAGATACCTGTTCGAATATCCATGAACAAGCTGCTGTTTTGAATAATGCATAAGTTTCAAAAACCTCCATGTTATTTTATGTCTTAAAATTCAACAAGCGTTTGATTTATACAAGAAATTGGACATTAGGATAAGATCTGAAAACTGTCAATTAATTATGAAAGGCTATGAATGATATTGTTCTTGACAATGAATCTGTCATCATGTAGTGAGCGAGCAGTCGCTCGCTATCAGTAAAAAAACTTTTTTAACGGGGTTACATTCATAATGGCAAGAGGCACATTCGAACGCATAGCACCTGAAAAACAGCAGATGATCCTGTCAATAGCCATGAAGGAATTTGCGAAAAACGGCTACTATAAGGCCAATATCAATACAATAGCATCCAAGGCCGGAATATCGATCGGTGCGATGTATAAATATTTCTCAAGCAAGGAAGAGCTTTTCTGCGATACCCTTGAAATGGGGATAGGCATATTGAACGAAACATTCATGAGCAGGCTTGACAAGAGCAATGACCCGTTTGAGAAGATAAAGTCCATATTTCTGGCTGCTCTCGATTTTTCAAAAGAAAATCCTCAGTCGCTGCAGATTTACATGTCTCTGCTGTCTTCAAGCATGGACAGTTTTTCAAAAAAGTATGCCAAGACTATAGAGGAAGTAGGGCATACCTTTTTCAAGAAGATTATCGAAGACGGAATCGCTTCCGGTCATGTGCATCCCGATGTTGATATTGACGCTGCAAATTATTTTCTGGACAACAATCTTATGATGTTTTCTTTTTCGCAGATTTCGCTATATCTGAAGATAAGACTTGATACGTTTCTGGAAGGAAGAAAAACTCCCGAGGAACTGATCGACGATACTGTATCGATATGCAGGAAGATTTTCGGGGCCAGGCCCTGAAACGAATAATTTATCCCTGAACAGATAAGGGAAAGGAGGTTTTAATGCCGTTAACAAAAGAGGAAATCAAGGGATTAGGAAAGAAGGCGTGGGATATCAGGAAACTGATAGTTGAAACCACATTTACCTGCGGCGGGTCACATCTCGGCGGATCACTTTCACAGACGGATGTTCTTGTCGCCCTGTACTGGAAGTACATGAACATCGATCCGTCAAATCCGGCATGGGAAGACCGGGACAGGTTCATTCTCAGCAAAGGTCACGGCGGGGTAGGCTGGGCGGCGGTCCTTGGCGAGAAGGGGTATTTTGACAAGGACCTCCTGAAGAACTTCAACAAGACCGGTTCTCCTTTCGGAATGCACCTTGATTCCCTTAAAGTTAAGGGTTGTGACGCATCCACGGGTTCACTCGGACACGGGCTGGCAATAGCGGTAGGTCTGGCAATCGGCGCCAAGATGAAAAAAAAGTCTTACAGAACTTACTGCATGGTCGGAGACGGTGAACTCTGTGAAGGCACCAACTGGGAAGCGGCAATTATTGCCACGCATCATAAACTCGACAATCTGACACTCTTTGTTGACCGCAATAAGTTCATGATTGACGGCCCGACAGAAGATATAACCTCACTTGAACCGATAGACGCCAAGTTCCAGGCATTCGGCTGGGAGACTATAACGATAGACGGTCATGATTTCGCTCAGATCGGCGATGCAATCGAAAAAGCCCAGGCGAACAAAGGAAAGCCTACCGTAATTATCTGCAATACGATAAAGGGCAAAGGGGTTGAACTATTTGAAAACAAATCCCAGTGGCATTACGGCGGAATCAACAGCGACCTTAAAGAACAGGCTCTCGCATGCCTGGACAAGTTCTATTGCGAATTATAAGGATTAGGAGGTAAATCATGGCTGAAGGTATGAGCTGGTCAGTAACTGATGGTGACAAATTAACACAGGCGGAAATATACGGCGAAGTTCTCGCACAGCTTGGAGATAAATATTCAAACATAGTGGCAATTACTGCGGACCTTGCAAGCTCCACAAAGATTGGACGATTCGGTAAAAAATTTCCTGCACAGTTTATCAATGTAGGCATCGCCGAAAACACCATGTTCGGCATGGCGGCAGGCCTTGCACAGTCAGGCATGTTGCCGGTTGTATCTACGATGGCTGCTTTCGCATCGCTCAGGAGCGCAGAGCAGGTAAGGACCGACATCTGCTATCAGAAGCTCAATGTCAAAATAATAGCAACACATGCGGGCATTTCATTCGGGCAGGCAGGTTCGACTCACCACTGCACGGAAGACCTTGCAGTGATGCGCTCTTTTCCGAACATGACGGTTATCGCACCTGCCGACGGTTTTGAGACGGGTAATGCGGTTGTTGCGGCAATGGAGATTGACGGCCCTGTTTATATAAGGATTGGCCGTGGTTTTGAACCTCCTGTCTACAAGACTCAGGACTATGATTACAAGATAGGCAAGGCGATCAAGATGAGGGACGGCAAGGACATCACCCTTATCGCCTGCGGAGTCGGGGTGCTTCAGAGCATGAGGGCCGCCGAGGTATTGAAGTCCCAGGGGCTTGAGGCAAGGGTTATCAACATGCATACGATAAAGCCGATAGACAAGGATGCGATTCTTGAGGCTGTCACGGAAACGCGGCGCATAATAACGGTAGAGGATCACAGCATCATGGGTGGTCTGGGTTCAGCTGTCGCTGAAGTCATAGTCGAAAGCGGCAAGGCCTGCGCTTTCAAACGTCTGGGAGTACCCGATGTTTTCGCAATAGTCGGCTACCCGGAGGACCTCTACCATTACTACAAGTTCGATGCCGACGGAATAGTCGAGACGGTCGGCGCCCTTCTCAAGATGGAAATCGAAGAGGATGAGAACTGGGAAGACGAGGCATAAAGGAGAACTCATATGGCAGATAAAGTAATGCTGACAAACCGGATTGTACTCCGGTCTATCATGCCCTTGTTCAAGGTTCTTTATGAAGCCGACTACATGTCAGTGAGGAAGCTCCTTGGAAAATATGACGGCGTGATCCAGTTCTGCATCAAAGGGACTGATACCGGTGCGTACCTGGAATTTAAAAACGGAGGCCTGGAAGTGCTTCAGGGTATTCATCCTAATCCAGATGTGGTTCTTCCATTCAAACACGCCGCAGGCATGAACGCGCTTTTCACGGGCGGGGTTCCTGCTTTCGGCGGATTTCCTAAAGGGCTTTACAAGATAACCCTTGTCGGAAAGCTCCTTTTACTGATGCTCGGACTGCTCCTTCTGATGCCGAACGTCAATCCGAAAGAGCCTGCAAAGCGTGAACTCAAGGTGAAGATGATCATGTACATGATTACGAACGCTCTTTCTCAGCTTAACAAGGGCGGAGACGAGGACATGATGGTCTGGACAGGCAAGCAGCCCGACAGGATATATCAGATGTCGGTCGACCCGGATGGTCCTGCGGCATATCTCAGGATAAAGGGCGGAAAGACAAAGGCCGGCCACGGCAAGTATACGCGCAAGGCCCCGTTTGTCCATATGCGTTTTAACGGCATAGAAGGCGCCTACAAAGTGCTCGGTGAAAGCAAGGATACCGTCAGTGCAACATCAGACGGCGACATCAAGCTCGAAGGCTCACCGGAATATGCAGGTGTTATGGGCAGCTTCATGATGCGCATACAGGACATGCTGATGCCCCCGAAAAAATAGAAGGACCGGAAAAAGAGACTTAAGAAAACTTACTGGATTAAAAAAAAGAAAGGCCTCAACAGTTTCCTGTTGAGGCCTTTTTCATTATTCACTTCTCAGCCGGTAAGCTATATTTACTAGTTATTACTAATTCATCGGGCCGCACTGGCTCAGGACGACATCATAATAAAATATCTTGCAGCCCTCGATGAATGATCGGGGGGCATATCGCTTGGTGTTGTCGAGCTTCATAAGATCATAAATATTGTTTTCAGTTTTCAGGTAGAGCTTGTTCGATCCGGTCATGTTTTTAATGAGTCTTGCGTCAATGCCGTAATAGACGATTTTTTTATTGAAAGACTGCATCTCGTAAACATCGGCATTGGGGGTTACTGGAGAATTCTGGGCGTTGGACAACAGGTATTTGCCTTTTGCCCCGCTTGTTGATGAGTCAACGATGTTGAGCGGGATTGTTGTGTCGTCGATAACGACGGCAAGTGTTGAAGGTGTTCGGAAAACATTCTTTGAATATCCGGATGAGACCAGCATGAGATAATATCTGCACGATGGGAGTTTGGGCGCCTTGTCCAGCACGCTGTCGCCGTAGAGCTTGTAGTTGCTCAGTCTCAGTATGATATCCGGATAGTCCGCGATGTACAAATCTCCGGTGCAGTATCTTCCGCCCCATGCCTTGTAGATATCAGCATTTTCGGCATTATTCAGGATGCTCAGGGGCATGGAGCACCCCGCCTGCAGGATAAGGGCAAACAATATTACGATGATTTTGGAGGGTATCTTCATACCGGTTATTTATAGGCATATGAGAAAAATGTCATGGTTTTTTTATGGAAAAATCTGAATAAGGTATTTGTCTTGTGTACAGAATATTGGTGCAGAAGAATTCCGATACCGAATATTTAGTCCAAATGAACTCTGATCATAAGCTGTTAATGATTTTTAACTGCAGGTTTAAAGCATTTCAGCCGATGTAGTATCTAATGCAGGTTTTCAGGAGTCAGATGTGTGCGGTGTAGCGGGAATATATAAACCGACAGGTTTCACGATTGAGAACATCGAAAGGATGCTCTCAACAATGAACCACCGGGGGCCGGACGAATACGGCACATGGGCGGGCGATGAGCTGATGCTCGGCCACAAGAGGCTTTCAATTATCGGCGTATCCTCCGGCAGGCAGCCTCTGTCCAATAATGACGGCAGCGTCGTGGTTTCGGCGAACGGCGAGATATTCAATTACATTGAACTTCGCGAAGAACTCATCAAAAAGGGCCACGTCTTCCGCACAGACTGTGATATCGAACTCATACCGCATCTTTACGATGAATACGGCCTCGCAATGTTCGAGCATATGAACGGCCAGTTCGCATTCGCCTTATGGGATGCAAAGAACAGGCGGCTTATCCTTGCCCGCGACAGGTTCGGCATAGCTCCGCTCTTCTATGCATGGAAAAATGACAGCCTGATCTTTTCATCGGAGATAAAGGCAATGCTTCCGGTTCTCGGGAAATTGAGCCTCGATTATATGGGGCTTTCGCAGGTATTCACGTTCTGGAACACGGTCGCGCCCCGCACTGTCTTTGAAGGTGTAAGCCAATTAAGGCCCGGCGAATTCATGGTCGTGGATTCATCCGGAGTAAAGAAGCAAATATACTGGGACCTCGAATTTCCCGATGCGAGCGAGCATGACATCAGGGATGAAAAAAAGGCGATAGATGGCATACGCGAACTGCTTGACTATTCAGCGTTAATAAGACTGAGGGCCGACGTGCCGGTCGGTGCATATCTGAGCGGCGGGCTCGATTCCAGCATACTCTGCCTTCTTGTGAGAAAACATGCACAGCACATGGAGACGTTTTCGGTAAGCTTCGCCGACTCCGCATACGACGAGGCGCCGTTTCAGGAGATGATGGGCAGGGCGCTCGGCACGAACCACCATGTCGAAAGGATAGGCTACCCGGATATCGGAAATGTCTTCGAAGATGTCATCTGGCATGCCGAGACTCCAGTGCTTCGCTCTGCGCCTGCACCCATGCACCGCCTTTCTGGTCTCACCAGAAACCACGGGATAAAGGTGGTACTGACGGGAGAAGGATCGGACGAGCTTTTCGGCGGCTACGACATCTTCAAGGAAAACAGGATACGCCGCTTCTGGTCGAAATTTCCCGACTCGAAATTAAGACCGCAGCTCCTTTTCAGGCTCTACCCGTATTCGCCTGTACAGATGAAGCGCTCGGGTGCAATGCTAATATCGTTTTATAAAAAGGACATAGCCGAGACCTCGCATTTCGGGTATTCGCATCTTCCCACATGGAGGAATACAGCAGGGATACAGTCATATTTTACAGACGAGGTCAGATACGCACTTCTTGATTACAGTCCGGTAGATGAGCTTGAGGCGCTGATTCCGGATAATTTTTACCGCTGGCATCCGCTCAACCAGGCGCAGTATCTGGAAATAAAACTTCTGCTCGCAGGCTATCTCCTGTGCTCTCAGGGCGAGCGCATGACAATGGCGCACAGCGTGGAAGGCAGATACCCGTTCCTTGACCATAATGTGGCTGAATTCGCCAACAGGATTGACCCGAAGCTCAAGCTAAAAGGATTGACGGAAAAGTATATCCTGAAGAAGGCTTTCATGGACGAGCTGCCGCGCGAGATATTTATGCGCACAAAGCAGCCCTATGGTGCACCGAACAAGGAAGGTTTCTTTGCAGATGGAAAACCCCGTGAGAATGTTGCGCAATATCTCGATACTGAAACGATAAAATCTTCCGGTATCTACAATCCGGGTATGGTGGAGGGGCTCATTAAGAAATGCGCGGAATCGTCAAGGCTGGGATTCAGGGATAACAGTGCGTTCGTAGGAATAATATCAACACAAATATTGTTGGATAAGTTTTGCTAAGGTGCAGGCAGGGCGGGATAACTTCGCATCTCTTTGATTCGGGCAGATAGCCCTCACCCTTCGGGCGCACCTTCGGTACGTCAATTTTTGTGACGCAAAAATTTGTCGCTCCTGGCGGAAACGCTGCGACATACGTCTATGTATGCCTCGCATTTCCGCTTCGTCGCTCCTCGACCTGCCTTGTTCTGCCGCCCTGTAAAAAATGAAAACAATGGGGTTTCAATGTTCAATATTTAAATGTCATGACTATATATGCCTTCCCAAACAGCTTGCTACAACCGGTTTGTGATGTTATTTAAAAGTATCAGCAATGGTTGTTTAGTACGATAACATTTTTCACTGCGTTATAGTCATAATTGGGAAGCTTGAAGGAGAAAGAAAATGGAGTCAGGAATAGATGCTAGGATTGACAATGAACGTGCCAGAACTCAGTCTGGTGATATTGACCTAGAACCAATAACATCTGAAGATGAAGATTATGAAAGCTCACCTCCCGAGTATCAGATATCAACGTTTCCGGCAGACTACACGCTAGAAGTCCTTTATATGAAATGGAGGGCCAAAGAAATACTTATTCCAGACTTCCAGCGGGGGTTTGTATGGAAACAGGTCCAGTCTAGCAAGCTTATTGAATCGTTTCTGGTTGGATTACCGGTTCCTGCTGTGTTTCTATACACGGAGAGAAAATCTCAGAAATATTTTGTAATTGATGGGCAACAACGCTTGAAGAGCATATTCTACTTTTTTGAAGGGTATTTTGGCACACCCGAAGACGATAAGCGCAAGGTTTTCAAACTCGTAGGACTAAGCGAGAAAAGTAGATTCAATGCGAAAACATATGAAGATCTGGATCCAGAAGATCAACTACGATTAAAAAACTGTGTACTTCGATCATTTGTAGTACAACAGCTCGATCCTAGCGATGACACAAGCATGTATCACATATTCGAACGCCTTAACACGGGAGGTACTCTTTTAACAAACCAGGAGGTCAGGAACTCTGTTTACCATGGCAACTTAATTGCTTTCTTAAATGAGATCAATGAATATGGGGCCTGGCGTAATATTCTGGGTAAACCGACACCTGATAGCCGAAAGAAGGACATCGAACTTCTAGTCCGATTCTTTGCTATGCGTGACATTGAAGCATATGAGAAACCTATGAAGGAATTCTTGTCAAAGTACATGCGGAAGAATCGAGATGCAAGTGACGAGTCCATCAAAACTGCTGGCGATCTTTTTCGTCAAACCTGCGATAAGGTATCGTCAATGCTTGGTGACAAGCCATTTCATATTCGTAATGGGCTAAACGCGGCCGTTTTCGATGCTGTGATGACTACTATTTCAAAGAACATATCTTCACTCCCAACTGATCTAAAAGACCGATACAAACTACTTCTTGCAAACGCAGACTTCGATCGAGCTACTAGGGAAAGTACAACCGACAATGAGAGAGTCAAATTACGGCTTCGCAAAACAGCGGAAATACTTTTTGAGTAAAATGAAAATACCCAAGATTGACGAAATACTTGATTCTTGCGACAGACATCTAGTTGATACAAGTGCATCAGGAACCGAGATAGAATCCTTACTTACTAGAGCAGTTTTAGTACTTACCTGTTCCGTTTTCGAGGAAAAAATAGAATTAATGATTGCTCGAAGAGCAGACAGACTCAATGACCCAGCTATGAGCGCCTTTTTTAGGTCATGTGTCTCTGCAGTGTTCCGAAGCACCATGTCTAGTGAACTTGCTGGTCTTATGAATCGTTTTGGTCCAGATTTCAAGCGACGATTTCTTGAACGAATGCAGGGTCACGATCGCGCAGTTACTTTCTATAATAACATTATTACAAACCGTCATGGTGTAGCTCACACGCAGAGCATTACTGTGACATTAAGGGAACTCCGTCAGTTTTACGAAGAAGGACACATAGTTCTTGATTTTCTTGAGGAGACAATCAACGAGACATATCCAATCGCTTAACGATAAAAAGAAACCAATCGGAAAGATAACAGGAACTAGTCAGGAGGCATGAAAGGGATGCTCTTAAACAAATAACTTACAGTCATTTTAAGATAGGACATATCGATACGCCATCATTGACAACACGTGTTATAACTGATAAATGATACGTGTGAGGTGAGAAATGCTTACGAAACTTACTTTAACTATTGATGACAGGGTTATCAATCAGGCCAAAAGGTTTGCCCGCAATAAAAGCAAGAGCGTATCCCGGATAGTCGAAGAGTATCTTGATAATATTTCCGAAGGAAAGGCGCATCCGGAAATTGCCGGCAAATTGAATTCTCCCATAACCGATAGTCTTCTCGGCATGTTTAAAGACAGCGGCAAGGATTATAAAAAGATGATCGAAGAGGCAATTTTGGAAAAGCATACATGATTAAAAAAGTCTTCATAGATGCTGACATCATTCTTGATGTTGCTCTGGCCAGGGAAAAATTCTGGGAAAGCAGCAAACTGGTTTTATCCCTTGCGGAAAACAGCAGTCTCCTGGGCTTTACTTCTTCAATAGTAATTTCGAATATCTATTATGTTCTAAGGAAAGCAGGGGGCGATAAAAACGCACGGCAATTTATAAATAAAATGACAAAGTTCATTACAATATTGCCTGTCGATCATTCCGATGTCGTTAATGCCCTTGAATCCAAATTCAAAGATTTTGAAGATGCCCTTCAGCACTTTGCATCATTGAAGAATCGATGCGACTATATTGTGACCAGAAACACGGAAGATTATAAACATTCCAGCATAGAAGCAATTCAACCAGGAGAACTTATCAATCTGTTTAAGGAAAAGATAGAAAGCAGATAACGCTTCTAAATTGTATTAGCTCCGACCTGATCTGACAGCTCTCCTTTCCGAGGGGATGTTTGTACGATTAAGTTTAAGCTGCCAGATCGAACTTCATATCCAAGATTTTGTCTTTTGCCAAGGGCAGATTTTCCAGGAAGGTTTCCATGGGGGTTCTGCCCTGACACCTTTTCCCCTGATGAGGCCTGGCAGTGTTATAACGCTTCAGCCATACGTCCAGGTCTTTTTGAAGCTCATCTATGTTGAGATAAATCTTTTTCCTGAAAGCAATACTGTAGAACTCCTCGAGGATGGTTTTATGGAACCTCTCGCATATGCCGTTTGTCTGAGGATGCCTTGCCTTTGTCTTTGTATGATCAATGTCATTAAGCGCAAGGAAAAGCTCATACTCATGAGTATCAGGCCTGCCTGTGAATTCGGTTCCCCTGTCAGTAAGAACCCTTAAAAGAGGAACACCCATTTCTTCGAAGAAAGGAACAACCCTGTCATTGAGTATATCAGCCGAATTTATAGGATGCTTTGAGGTATACAGCTTGGCCTCCGCTACTGAAGAATATGTATCTATGAAGGTCTGTTGATAGATACGGCCTACACCTTTAATAGTACCTACATAAAAGGTATCCTGGGCCCCAAGATAACCTACATGTTCGGTCTCAATCTCACCCCAGGATATCTTCTCCTCTTTGGCCCTTTCCAGGGACTTTAACTGCGTTTCAGTGACAACTTCCCCTGTCTTTGAAACATGATCCTCCAAGGCATTGAGTCTCTTTTTGAATGTCTCAAGATTATGCCTCAGCCATACGCAGCGAACCCCAGCCGGCGATATGAACAGCCCGCGCCGGGTAAGCTCTGAGCTCACCCGCTTCTGTCCCAAAGCCGGATCCTCATATGCCATTGCCACTACAGCTTCTTCAACCTCCGAAGATACCCGGTTCTTATGATTGGGAACCCTTCTGTTCTGCTCATAAAGAGCTTCAACTCCTCCTTCCTCATAAGCATTCTTGACCCGGTAAAAAGTATCCCGGCTATAGCCCATCACCTGACATGCCCTTGAAACATTCTGAAGATAACCCGCCAACTCTAGCAATCCCATCTTACTTCTGATAAGTTTGTCTTCCGTACCCATTAGCTTTCTCCTTTCTGATTTTGTTTTATTTCCCCTCAGAAAGAATAGCTCGTGGGTACTTCCTTTTCAATTACCCAACTGTCAGATTTGATCGGA
>DATCTV010000045.1 GCA_036567785.1 Desulfomonilia bacterium
GAACCCCCATGGAAACCTTCCTGGAAAATCTGCCCTTGGCAAAAGACAAAATCTTGGATATGAAGTTCGATCTGGCAGCTTAAACTTAATCGTACAAACATCCCCTCGGAAAGGAGAGCTGTCAGATCAGGTCGGAGCTACTACAGATGAAAATATGAATAAAACGTCCCTATGTATATCACCTGAGCGCAGCAATCGGCTGTATTGCGTTTGTCATGCGTTCTTTTGATAATGTGAAGCGTACCTGTCTATTACTTCCCTTATCATTTTCTGGTAAGAAGTCTTCTGCAATTTAGCCTGTTCTTTAAAGAAGTTGATGCTGGATTTCTTCAAAGAAATGGTAACTTTCACATTATCTTCTTTCAGTATTAACTTGTCCGGGGGAGGCAGCAAGTCTTTGACTACTCTCAGATCACCCATAGGTTCTTCTGTATATTTTTTCATGGGCGTCTCTTATGAAACATCTTAATTCATTCAAGGCTTGATAATAGGACTGAGCTTGTTAAGTATGTCCGGCAAATCTTTTTCAACTGTTTCCCAAACAATATCAACATTAACCTTATCATAGGAATGGATAAGAATATCTCTCATTTCTGTAAGTTGCTTCCATGGAACCTCCGGGTGAGCATTTCTGAAATCATCAGGAATTCTCTTTGCCGCCTCTCCTATTACTTCAAGGCAGCGTATAACTGCATATTGAGTTTTTCTATCCTTGCTGAAAGCCTCTTTATTCATTCCTGAGGTGAACGAGATTGCATCATTCGCCATAGTGAGGATATCCAGCAGATGGGCAAGTTCACGCTGCATAAAGAACCTCGCTGGAAGACAGTATTGAATCCCGCCTTATGTAATTTGAGCTTTCTTCAATGCTTTTTTTAATCACAAGGTCAATGTCCCTGCCGAAAATAGCTTTCAGCTCGTCCTTCATCTCAACGATATTGAGAAGCGAATAGTTAGAGCCTTCGCCAAATGAAACGAGAACGTCAACATCGCTGTCGGGCTTGAAATCATCTCTCAAAACAGAGCCGAAAAGTGAAAACTCCTTAACATTCCATTTCCGGCAGAATGCTTCCACTTTCTTTTTCGGCACCCTTATTCTTGGTTTAATCATCAGCTCAACTCCGCAGTCTTAATGAACCATACAATGGATGTTAATGTATTGTGAAATATATAGCATGAGTTGAAGAAACACAATCAAGTCTTAGCAGGAGACGTCCATGGGCAACCTTAGGGACTCCCATAAATAATTGACTTATTGGTCTGGAAAACATTGGATTCCGATTCTCGCCAGGATGATCCTATACAAAATTCGCCTGGCCTTGATTCTTAACAGATTGATTGATCTGTCCCGAATCAAGGCCGGACACCAAGCAAGTCTAATCCGATGTTCCTTTTTTTATAAAAGTGTCGAACCAGTCCTTCTGGTCAAGGACGCCGTATATGAAAGTGCCTCTATGGTTGGCGTCATCCCCTGCATAAACCGCTTCAGCCGAGGCTCCTCCTATTGTTTTTTCATACTCGACGGGCAGGGTCGCCACATAAGGCGGCAACACCTCATCGATCTTGCCGTAATAATAGCGGCTTGGGGTTGCATATCGCCAGTTATAGGGCTGATTGTCCTGAAGCTGTTTATAAAAACGGTTGCCGACTATTGAGCTTGCCGATGCAAAATCGGGATCAAGGAAATCTTTCGTAGTTGCCGGGAATACTTTGGATGCCTCTTCCCAGCCTATTCTGTTCTTATAAAAATCACCGGCAGTCTGCCGGTACTGGGTTTTGATCGCAGCACTTGAAAGTCCCTGAAGGCCATAATAATTTTCATAAGAATTTATTAGCAGCGTCACTGTTCCTACAATCCAGGAGACGTCCAGTGGTGAAGGGTTGTTGATCCAGCGGGCCATCATCACATAAAGATCATTGGGCGTGCTTGCGGTTGCCGATGCTTTAACCGGTATACCCAGGCTTTCAAGTTTGTTCCTGAATACCATAGTGCTCCAGGCTCCCTGGGACCAGCCGCTCAGGAACAGCTCACCCTGTTCTATTTTCAGGTCGCTGCAAACAGCGCGAGAAGCGAAAAGCATATCCAGACAGGCCTGCGAGGTGCTGTCCTTTACCATGTAGCTGTCAGGTTCGTTTGAGTCGCCTTTTCCGATGTAGTCGGCGCCGATTACGATGTAGCCGTCACCAGCGCAGCGTGCTATCAGCAGCCTGGTTTCCATTGATTCTTCGGGATTGGATGGAACTTCCGTCCTGGAGAAAACCGTTCCATGCTGATAGGAAACCACAGGCAGTTTTTTCAAAGCTGTTTTTGGAACAGCCACAAGCCCGGAGGCAATTACCGGCCGGTTGCCTTTTTCCGGTATGACGGTGTTGTAAACTACTTTATAAAGACTCACGGAATTCTTTGCAGGAGGGAATTTGATTTTGAAACTGCTGAACTCGGAAAGCTCCGATGTCAGAATTCTGTTAAGCCTTTCAACGCTGTAATCGCCTATATGCCGATAGCTGACCCCGCCGGTTACCTGTTTGTAGCTGTCACCGGCCAGGGCTTCAGTAAAAAAACCAAGGATGAGAAACTGGGCAATGATAAAAGAATACCACGCGATGTGAATGGTCCGGTTTCTAATATTTCCCTTTTTCATGATTACCTCCTGAAATGTATGTTTTATATTTAATAACAACCGTTTTCCGGAAAACAAGAATGAGTAAGAAAGGCATAAGAGCTTTGATCCCGGCATAATGAATGAATAGCGCATAGCATCGATTCTTAATGGAATGATTGATCTGTCCCGATTCTTGGCCTGATAACATTTTGACACAGGTACCTTTCGCTGCTGGCATAATAGAAATCAAATGATATATTGGATAGAGATGTGCAGGCAAAAATTGGTGATACAAGCTACAGGAATCCGATTTTTTGTGTTATTAACTCAACAAAGAATTATTCATAAGGAGAACAGAATGATATCGATGAGAAACCGAACGCTGCTTGCAGGGCTGTTGATTTTGTTCGTCAGCATGACTTCATGCGTCAAGAAAATCGAAACTGATCTGAAATCGAAACTCGAGACACGGCCTGCGTGGCCTGAAACCCGCTTCATCGTTATGTCTGACCTGCATTATTATGACCCGGCATTAGGCATTTCAGGAAAGGCCTTTCAGGAATACGTTGCTGACGACCGCAAACTTCTCAAAGAAAGTCAGGAGATACTGACTCAGGCAATATCAGATGTCTCAAAAGAAACCGCCGATTTCGTGATAATCTGCGGAGATTTGACCAAGGATGGCGAAATGGTCACACATACGGCGGTAGCCCGTTATCTTGGAATTCTGAAACAATCCGGGAAAGCCGTTTATGTGATTCCGGGCAATCATGATGTGGCAAATGGCATGGCCGTCAAATATACAGGGGACAAGAGCGAACGGGTTCCCAATATCAGTGCGGAGCAGTTCACAGAAATCTATGCGCCCTTCGGGTATCAGGCGGCTCTGGATCGGGACCGGCATTCCTTGAGCTATCTGGCCGAGCCGAAGCCGGGTTTGTGGCTTTTAGCCCTTGATTCCTGCCGCTGGAAAGAGAATCCGGCTCAGGGCCATCCGGTAACGGGCGGGGTTTTTTCCGCGGATACCATGTCATGGATCAAGGATATCCTTACCCGTGCCAAGAATGAAAACAAAGCAGTTCTGGCCATGATGCATCATGGCGTGCTGGAGCATTATCCCACCAATGAAAAGAACTATCCGGAATATCTCGTAAAGGATTATGATAAAATAGCACGGATGTTTGCCGGATACGGCGTACCCCTTGTTTTTACAGGTCATTTTCATGCACAGGACATTACGGAGAAAACCTATGAAGGCGGCAAGCTCTTCGTGTTCGATGTGGAGACCGGATCGCTGGTCACATATCCATGCCCCTACCGAATTGTCACTATTACAAAGGATCAGCAGGCGGATATCCAATCGCGTTTCGTCATGTCGATTCCCTCTCACCCGAATGATTTTCGCGAATTCGCAGAACGCTATGTATATGAGGGCACCATCAATATGGCAAATGATGCATTGACTGGCTATCATGTCGCGCCGGCCGATCAGAAAATCATCAGTCCGCAAATATCACGGGCGTATGTAACCCATCTGAAAGGTGACGAACAGAAGCCGGCGGTGGTCCGGAACACCGATGGATTATCTCTGTGGGGCAGCTTCATTTTCTTCATGCGGGGAAGCCTGATTGAGGGCTGGTGGACCGATCTGCCGCCTCAGGACAATCATGTGAATATCAACTTGATTACGGGCGAGGTATCCTGAACCGGACCGGTACCTTAAAGAAAGCATGTTAAAAGGATAGAAAAGATTTCAGGCCCTGAACCTTGACAGATTGAGTAGTTGTTATTGTTCAGGGCCTGACGCTAATCGTCCCTTTTAGCTGATTCTTTTTTTGCGAGCGCGTCTTCGTTGATTGCATTAAGGCGTTCCGGAACGGTCGAGGGTTTCATGGTCGCCAGGCTTATGAAGACGCCGGATTGCGTTGCCGTGACCGCGGTTTTTCCGTTTACGATTATTTCCATGCCTGCGGTCCATTTGGGAGAATCGAAACATTCCATCCATATACAGCCCGTGACATTATCCATCATGCGGATAGGGCGTCTGTAATTCAAGGTGATCGACCCTGATTTTTCATATATGCCGATCAGCCTGAATTTGTTTCTCGTGTCGTCTCAGTATATGAAAATGAGACCTTTTTAAAAAGAAATTCATCGTTTCGGATCTTCCCGGTTAACGGGGGCTTTGCGCCGTAAACCCTGGCATATATATTCTTGACACACGATACCCCTGCACGTATATTCAAACTCATCGAAATGGATATCTTCTCAATACAAATCCAAGGAGCCGATTCTTATGAATAAACATTCCGTTTCCGTATTGACCGTTCTTTATGCCGTAACTGTCTTCTTAACGCTGGGAATACAGCCGGCATTGGCCCAGCAGTACGATATCGTTATTCATCAAGGCAGAGTCGTCGATCCGGAAACCAACCTCGATGCGGTTCGCGATATCGGCATCAATGGCGGAAAAATAGCCGCTATAAGCGAAGCGCCGCTTCACGGCAAGAAAAACATCAATGCCCGCGGACTGGTTGTAACACCGGGATTCATTGACCTTCATTGTCACGCGATAAACGTCCCGTCAAACTGGATGCAGGCCTTCGATGGGGTAACGACGGCGCTTGAACTCGAGGCCGGATCGTTCCCGATAGCCAAGGCGTATGACGTGGCTGAGAAAAAACATCTTCCGCTGAACTACGGTTTCAGCGTTTCTTGGGCTATGGCCAGGCTGCAGGTGGTCGATCACGTCGAGCTGGACGGAACGTTCGAGACCGCCCTGAAGAATTTCGGTCAGCCGGGATGGGGCAAATTGTTGCCGGAAGAGACTTCCCGCGAGGTTGTCGCCGCAATTGAACAGGGGCTGAATGAAGGCGGTTTGGGGATAGGGCTACTGATCGGGTATGCCCCTGATTCGAACCGTGAAGAGTATCTTGCCGTAAACCGTCTTGCCGCAAAATACGATGTTCCCACCTTTACGCATATCCGGCCGAGCTACGAATACGAACCGGATGGGGCCATGGAAGGTATTCTTGAGGTGCTGGGGGTGGCGGCCGCCACGAGCGCCCATATGCACATCTGCCACATAATCAGCTCAACCGTGCACAAGGTTAATGATGCGCTCGATGCCGTGCACACGGCCCAGCGCCAGGGCCTGAAAATAACAGCCGAGGCCTATCCGTTCGGGTGGGGATCGACGGCGATCGGCTCGCCGTTCTATGATCCGGCGAATTTGCCGCGCATGGGCATCGGCCCCTCTGACATCTATTATGCCAAGACCAACGAGCATATCGCATCCGTTGAACGTTTGGCCGAGATTCGTCAGAAGGACCCTGGCGGCCTCGCTGTTGCGCTCTTCCTGGATGAAAACAAACCTGACCAGATGAAGTTTATCGACGACTCCATCCTGAGCCCGGATATGATGATCGCATCGGATGCCATGCCGTACACCATAGACGGGCGCACAGTAAGCAGTGATGTCTGGCCGCTGCCACATGAGGCGTATGCACACCCGCGGTCTACAGCAACCTTTACACGCGTGCTTGAGCGTTATGTTAAGGAAAAGAAGGCCATGACCGTGAGCGAATTCGTCCGTCGTGCGAGCCTTCTTCCCGCAAACCTGGTGGCCCTGGCCGCGCCCGAGGCGAAGCGAAAAGGCCGGCTGCAGGTGGGCATGGATGCAGACATCGCCGTCTTCGACCTTGACGGGATCAAGGTAAGGGCCACGTATGAAAATCCCCGTACCCCATCGTCAGGAATGCGCTATGTCATGGTGGGCGGACGGTTTATTATCTCCGACGGGAAACTGCTCACCGGTGTCCGTCCGGGCCGCCCGTTGCGCGGACCCACCCGCTGATCTCCTTGCAAAGGAAGTCATTTAATACAACTGTTTGTATCGTTCTGACTTGATCTGGCAGCTCCTTTTTCTAAGGAGATGATTGTACGATTTAGATTGAGTTTATCTATTACACCAAACTCTTTATTCGTGTCTCAAAGCCTCAATTGGGTCAAGCCTGGCAGCCTTCAGCGCCGGGAAGTAACCGAATATCACTCCTACAGCGGCTGAAAATAAAAACGCAATCACCACGATTTCCAGGTTGAAAACAAACGGAACCTTAAGCAACGAAGAAAGCAATATAGAACCGACAATGGCAAGGATGATTCCCGTAAGCCCGCCAAGTGAGGACAGCACTACCGATTCAACCAGAAACTGCATCAGTACCTCTTTTTCAAAAGCGCCGATGGCGAGACGGATTCCGATTTCACGGGTACGCTCAGTCACGGAAACAAGCATGATGTTCATGATGCCGATACCTCCCACAAGAAGGCTGACTGCGGCAACGGCGCTCAATAGCCCGGTCATCATCTTGGTGGTTCCGGTGAGCATGTTAATGATCTCCTTCATGTCCATTACGGTGAAGTTGTCATCGTCACTGTCCGAGAGGTGCCTGCGTTCACGCATCAATTGCGTGATGTCGGTTTTCGCCTTTTCTGTAGAAACACCCTCTTTTATTGAGATTTGGATAAGGTTTACGTCCTGGTTTCCTGAGATGCGCCTCTGATATAATGCAAGCGGTATGATTACGATGTCGTCCTGGTCCGTGCCCATGGAACTCTGGCCTTTTCCCTCAAGAACACCCACTATTTCGCAGGTGAGCTTCTCAAGCCTGATTCGTTCTCCGACCGGGTCCTGAGAACCGAACAGCTTCTTGCTCACTGTCTCGCCTATGATGCAGACAGGTGTACCTATGCGGATTTCGCTGTCGTTGAACTCCCGGCCTTCTTTTATCTGCCGGTTTGTCACTTTAAAATACTGGTTATTGCTTCCGGTAATCTGTGTGGTCCAGTTCTGATTGCTGAAGATCGCCTTGACCGAAGTCGTTGAAACAGGCGCAACAGCCGACACTGAATTTATCTCCCTGGCAATCGCTTCCCCGTCCGAGAGCTTGAAAGGGACGGTACTTGAGGATTGTCCGGGACCAAGACGCTTGCCCGGAGTAATCATCAACATATTGCTTCCCATGCTGCTGATCTGTTCTTTGACTTGTTCGGTCGTGCCATTGCCAAGGGTCACCATTGTGATGACGGCGCCGACCCCGATTATAATGCCAAGGATGGTGAGAAATGATCTCATCAAGTTTCTTCTTATATCACGAAGGGCCAGTAGTATGGTGTTCCACAGCATGATGAATTATCTCCTATTGTAATTATCGGAGTCAACGAGTCCGTCCACGAAATGGATTATACGTTTTGCATATTCCGCCATATCTGGTTCATGTGTCACCATGACGATGGTCATTCCGAGATCGGTGTTGAGTCTTATGAGAAGGTCCATTATTTCTTTGCTTCTGGCTGTATCAAGATTTCCTGTCGGTTCATCAGCATAAAGAACCATTGGTTCGGTCACTATTGCACGGGCGATGGCGACACGCTGCTGCTGTCCGCCGGAAAGTTCGGCCGGCGTATGGGACTCCCATCCATTGAGTCCGACGGTTTCAAGGGCCCCCAATGACTTTTCGCGCCTGATGCGTGCTGATTCCCCCCGATAGATTAGCGGAAGTTCCACATTCTCAAGGGCGGAGGTACGGCCCAGCAGGTCATAACCCTGGAATACAAACCCGAGATAGAAACGCCTCAAGCGTGTGCGCTGGGCACGGCTCAACCTTCCGACATCTACGCCTTTGAAGCTGTATATTCCGCTGCTCGGCGTATCCAGGCAACCCAGGATATTCATACACGTGGATTTTCCCGAACCGCTGGGCCCCATGACTGCAACGAACTCGCCCTTATCGATGCTGAGGCTGATGCCCCTCAGCGCCTGCATGGCAGCCTGGCCTTTGCCGTATGTCTTGGTGACGCCTTTAAGTTCTATCAGAGGGATCGATGCTGATCCGTTATTGTCCGGCATGTTCATTTCACCTTGGTGATTGTGTCGACCACCACCGCAGTACCCGGTTTTAGGTCTGTGCTGATGATCTCCGTCAAATTGCCGTTTGTTGCTCCGGTCTTTACCGGAACAGCCTTAAGGGATCCATCCTGAACTATCCATACCTGCTGTTTCTTTCCTTCTCCTGATGAGTTTTGATCGCGACTGGATGACTCTTTGGGCGGATGGGGTAACAGTGAACCCACAAGGCCGCCTGAAGAGGATGTCTTTTCTGTATCTTTATTTTCCTCAGGAGGAACAAATCTGAGGGCGGCGGTTGGTGCCAGCAAGGCCTGTTTCACCTCGTTGACCTTAATGTCTGCCGTAACCGTCATGCCGGGCCTCAGACTCAGGTCGGAGTTGTCGACTTTCAGGACCGTTTCGTAGGTCACAACGCCTGACGTGGTCGATGAACCGTAATGTGATTTTGTTATACGGGCCGTAAATATCCTGTTTGGATATGCGGAAACGGTGAATGTCGCATCCTGGCCTTCTTTGATTTTGCCGATATCGGCCTCGTCCACGTTCACATGCAGTTCCATCTTGGTCAGGTCCTCGGCTAACGTAAACAATACTGGAGTCTGGTAAGAGGCCGCAACAGTCTGACCGGGTTCGATGTCGCGTTTAAGGATGACTCCATTGATGGGCGAGCGGATTATTGCCTTGGAAAGATCCGTCAGGTTCGAATCAAGTTTTGCCTGTGTTTCAGATACAGCAGCTTTCGCGCTTGCCAGATCAGCCTTTGCTCTATCATAAGATGCCTGTGCGGAGTTCATTTCCGTCTGGGATGGAACCTTATTGTTGCTCAATTTTCTCACATTCTGGTACTGTACAAGTTTATCGCGTGTTTCGGACAGGGTCGCCTGGGCCTGCTCAACCTTAGCCAAGGCTGACTCAAGAGAGGCCTTGGTCTGCGTGGCCTCTGCCTTGAGTTTCGTGGTATCAATCTCTGCCAGGGGCTGGCCTGCCTTGACCCTGTCGTTGTAATCCACCAAGACCTTCTTTATGGTGCCGGACAACTCGCTGCCCACTTCCACTTCGTTCGTAGGCTCAAGGGTTCCGGTTGCGGTTACTTTCACTATCAGATCGTTTCGCACTATCTTCTCTGTCTTATATTGAAGCGGCTTGTCGTTTGACGTACCTTTGATAATCACTATAACTATGACCAGAACAACCAGAACTCCGGCTATAATAACCCAGCGTTTGATCTTATTTGTGTTCCCTGATTTATGTCCTATCTCCAGTACCTCATTGATGTTTGCTTCAGTATTTGTATTTATTTCCATATTTCATCTCCCTGATGATCGTTTAGGATTTTGTTCCTTCTGATGTCCATCCCCCGCCGATTGCCTTATATAGCCGGACGACATCCATGGTTATATTTCCTTCAGACTGTGCCAGATCGTCCTCAAGAGATAAAAGAGAGCGTTCAGCCACAAGCACATCGGTGAAATCAGTCAATCCGGACTGGTATTTATACTGCGTCAGCTCAACCGCCAGTTGCGCCGACTTGACCGCCTCGACCAAAGCATTTCTCCGGTTTTGCTCCTGAGCATAGGCTGTGATTGCATTTTCAACTTCTTCCAATGCTTCCAGAACGGCAGTCTCATAGTCGCAAAGGTATTGCTCCTGAATGGCTGTCTGGACTTTTATATTCTGGCGTATGGATCCGGCCTCGAAAATCCTCCATGAGATAAGACCGCCACCGCTTGCGGTCTGGTTTCCCGGCGAGAATATCTTGTTTATCGACAATGCTTCAAGCCCTATCGAACCATCAAGAGTAAATTTTGGATAGAGTTCGGCAGTTGCAACACCAATTTGAGCGGTCTGTGAGGCTAAATCGCGTTCAGCCTTCCGGACATCCGGACGTTGTCTGAGGACGTCGGCCGGCACCCCAACTGCAATATTCGACGGCGCCAATGGTATAGGTTGATGATTCTTTATCTCTTTCTGCACCTTGCCGGGCTGTTCGCCGATAAGTACGGCGAGGCGATTTGCCGCTTCTTCAAGGCCGGTGTACAAGGGAGGAATTTCAGAGAGTGTGGCTTCCCGGTTGTATTTGGCTTGCTGAACCGCCAATTCGTCGGTAAGTCCGGCCTGATATCGCCACTGGGTCAGCCTGAGAGTTTCATCCTGTGACTTCAAATTGGACTCCATAACGTCTATCCTGGACTGGTATGTCCGGGCATCCAGATAATTCAAAGCTACTTCCGCAAGTAATGAAACGAGAACATCCCTCTTGTTCTCGACGCTTGATTGGAGGGAAGCATCTGAGGCTTCAACGGAACGACGTACGCCCCCGAATACATCAAGTTCCCAGCTGGCGTCGAATCCCAGTGAAAAAAGGTTGGAAGTGATTCCACTGCCGGAATTTTCACTGGTGCTGCTGCGATTGCCGCTGCCGGATGCATCAACTGTTGGATAATATCCCGCCTTGGCCATGTTCCGCTGTGCTCGGGCTTCATGTATACGGGCTTCAGCCTTTTTCAGGTCAAAATTATTGGCGACGGCCCTGTTTATAAGGCTTGTGAGTTCCGCATCATTAAACACGGTCCACCATGAAGCAAGATCCTTCTGATTGATTGCGCCATCGTTAATTCCGTTTTCAAGCGGAGAATGCCACTTGCTGTTCGTTGATATATCCGGCTTGACATAATTAGGGCCCACTGATGGGATCGAGGCACATCCAAAAAATACAAGCGCTGAAAAAATTCCTGACAGATATAAAATGCCACGGTGAAAAATCTCTTGTTGGATATGGATCATATGCTAGCGCCTCCTGGATGAACTTCTCTTTTGTAACGATTTTGTCGATTCTGCTTTTCTTGATTTCTTTGCATCAAGTACTGCCCTTATGCCACCTAATGAAAATGTAATGACATGCTCGATATAGTCATTGATATCATTAAGGCTTGTTGGTTTGTTGCCCTTGTCAGCGTTTTCACCACGTCCCCAGTTTGTTACAGCAGGGTTCACACATTGGCTAAAGATGCTGATTTCGCAGAATTGAACCTGCGTCTCGGAGACATCGGGGCCAAGTAGTTCACGGATGACCAAATTCAACCTCGCCTGCATGGGCTGGATCTCCTCATGGATTACATGTTCTAAAAGTCCTGTCGGGCTGGCCATTTCCCTCTGAACAATCATGAATTCCTTGTTGTTCTCGTCAGAAAAACGGTTGAGGAGTGCTTTAATTTGACCCTTAAGCCTTTCTTTTGGAGGTGCATTTTCGTTGACGCCGCCATCTGGCGGATGGTCTCTTAGCGCCTCCTTGAGGGATTGCCTCCATGCTTCACGGTACAAGGATTCCTTGTCGCCGAAATGATAATTTACCGCTGCAGTATTAGCTTGGGCTCTGGCGCAAATTTCTGCAATGGTTGCGTCGCGGTAGCCTTTCACTGCAAAGACCTCGGCTGCCGCCTTAAGAAGTCTTCCTTGCGTTCTTGCCGCATCCTCTCTCTGTATCTTCATAAAGCTCCCTAATTAATAATTTAATATGATAATTAAAATATATATTTGAAATAGTCAAGTAAAATATTACGAGCAAGGAAACCAATGAAATTGTTTGTCATTTTGATAAGATCATGAGGATATTTCGATAGACGGGAATAAGCATATTTAGCCGGTTTGTGGTATCAGATGTGATAACCGGGAAGTTATCAGGCTAGATAAAGAATTAAAATCTCTATCGTCAATTCTTTTTCAACCTTATACTGTACAGTTCTTTTGTGGCACATCACATTCCGGATTAATTCATCACCGTATTTAAAAGCTGAATTCGTGAACATATCGATCAGGTCAGCCAAAACTTTGCTCGTTTAAGATAAGATTATAAAAAGAGCTCAGCATATTGTTATTTTTTATGTCACGGAATCAATCTATCTTCGCACCAGTCTTCCAGATCCCAAGACCCGCTGGTTTTTGTGAGCGTGGCCGTTGAATCGTCAAAAGTAACGGTAATTTCCACAATTCCGTCATCGTCGGCGTCCTCGTCATCTTCATTGTCAGCGTATATCGTCAGGGTTCCGTCAGTCCAGTAATAATCGCCTTCATCACGTGTTATGGATGTACCGTCGATCTCGTAACTCACATCATTGATGCTGAATGTGCCCGAGACTTCATCTATCGAATCTGAACCCTGCTCAATATAGAAGGAAGAGAATGTGAGATCGAAGGTTTCGTCATCGTCCGTGTCATAAACGCTCACCGAACCTTTGAGCGTGAGCGACGGGTAGTCGGAGTCGGCATCCTCAACCTCAACGGTGAAGGAGGAGTAATCGGCCTCGTAGCCGTCAACATTGCATGTGGTGGAGAGAGATGAGGCCTTGATGGTTCCCTCGGTTAATGAAAGTTCTCCCGAATCGCTTTCTATCGTCGCCACCAGATCGATAATTTTTAATGTACCGGAATAATCAATACCGTTGTTTGTAAAACCATCCAGTTTGATATTCGCATCGAGATACCAGGAATAAGTCGACTTCTCATCGAAATATATAATTCCGGAGCTTATACCGTCCGGTATGTCATAACCCTCGTTCTTGAGGGTGATGAGATTGACACTCGCAGGCAGTTCGTCGTTTGCGGCATAGTAATCATAAAGGTAATCCTGAACACCTCCTTCCGTTATCGCCACGAAAGCGTTTACCAGATTGTCATAAACGATCTGGCGCATGGGTTCATCCGGATTGGTACATGCATAAGATAGAAAAAGTGCCGTATCATAATCGCTGCTGGTGGATGAATCGTCTCCGCATCCGGCCAGGAACAGTATGACCAATAAGGTTGCAAAGGGGTACGCCAACCTGGATATAAAATCTTTCTTCCTGTTTATTTTACAATAAGATGTAATCATTTCAGCTCCTTTATTTTTAGCCGCCATTTTCTTGACCATATGAAAAAGTCATGCTCTTTTCTAGCCCGGCAGTAGCGGGATTTACAAATAAGAGGATCTTTGGTTAGCTTTGCTCATTTATTTTGAAGGAACAGATGGACACGGCCCAGAAGGCTTCATGTTCAGTTTCTTCTGGATATCATCGGCCTGCTTCTTTGTGATCACTCCCGCCGCGGCAGCCTGCGTTACGAGTTTCGCCGTCTGCTTGTCCATTGCGGTACCAAAAGCCTCCGGTGCAACCCCGTATGAATTCAATATCGCCTGAGGCGGGCTGCTTATGAGCATCTGCCTGATATTCTCCTGGGATAAACCGGTAAGCTCTGCAAGGACATTTGTCTGAATTGCCTCGTTTAGAAGTTTGATTCCGGGATTGACAGAAGAAGGTATCCCTACATGTGACGGTGGAGCCATAAACGAATCGGACATCCGAGGGGGTCCTCCGGGCTGATCAAATCCAAATGCTGCTGCTGAAAGAAAGACGCAATATGCGAGAACCATTATAAACGATATATGATGTTTCTTCATACGTATTCCTCCTTTATGGATTAATTCATTTCTCTCACAAGACTGTGAAGATATTATGGAAAAAATATGTATTTGCTGTGTAACACCAGGAAATAAGTCCGGAGTCTTCGACAGATTGAACAGTTATCCAGTATTAAGGTCGAATGCTAAGGATTTCTATATTGATGAAGATTCGACAGAATACCATAATGCGAATGATTGATTGCATGGAACACTTGATTGCTTATAATGAAGATCGATAGTGATTTCGTCATAAGGCCTGATAGTGTATTATAGTCATTCGGAAAATTGTTCAGGGAGTCATGTTATGAAATTGATGAGGTGTTACTAAATAAGATCCCCGGCGTTTCTGGCGTTATGTGTTATCGCGGCTTTCTTCCTTCACGGATGCAACGAACAAGCCGCTTTCAATCCTGATTATAAGCTAATTTCAAGCGGTTCGTTCATGCAGGACAAGAATTATTACCTGCTAACCGTTTTTCAGAAGGATGCGCGTGTAAGGGGCTGTATCGAAAACGATGATAATCTCGCGGCCATCAGTGCCGGACAGGAAAGCCTGTTCCTCTTGGCCGCCCGGACATGTGCAGGCGATATAGACTGCTGAGCATCCGCCTTGCTCTTTACAGGAGAGCAGACATCGCAGATATCGGATGACCTTTGCCGGGTCTTCGGCAGACCCATTGCCTCCCGGACATTGATATAGAAGCATATGAGGCCGTCAGGCATGTTTCAGCTTCATGCGTCCGAGACGAACGGGTCGTTTATCAAAAACTCGTGGCTTGATACTATTCATGGGCTTGAGATTGACTTCGATTCGTATGTAAAACACCTCGCACCCCGGGACACTGGATAAAATCATGAAAGATGTCGACGCGTAATCGCCGGAGGGGATGCTCTTTTTCGAACCGCTGCTCAAGGTATGCATTGCCGCAATGATTGAACAGGGCAGGGATGAATCCGCCCGATACGAGCCTCTTGCAGACGGCGAGCACAAAAAGGCGCTTGAGAAGATGGCGAATATCGACTGGGACGACTACGAGTATCCCCTGCTCATCGTTCCATGCTATGGACCGGATGAAGAGGGTATCGCCCTTAGTACTTATGGCAAGATAAGGTGTCAAGCTGCGGTCAGAAGATACCATGAAGGAGTCGCCCCGTTCATACTTACGTCCGGAGGGCACGTGCATCCGGACAGGACCCCGTACTGCTAGACCATGGGAATGAAGAAATATCTAATTAACGAGCTTGATGTCCCAGAATATGTGATCCTTGTCGATCCCCATGCTCGGCATATGACGACGAACCTTCGCAACGCCGCACGCATAAGTTCCGCAACAAGATACCGACGGAGAGGCACTCGCTTGTCATTACAAACACGTTCCAGAGCTTTTTCATTACCTATATGATCGACGAGCGGTGCCTTGAGGAACTGGGCTATATGCCTTATCTTGAGGTCAGGATGATATTGCTTTGCGAAACGTTCTTCCTGCACGATATGACATCGCTTTATGCAGACCCCAGCGATCCGCTGGATCTTTGATTAGGAAGCGGAATCAGGCCGCCCGCCTTTGGTGTTAATGCATCATCGTCTGAGGCAGAGGCCTGCGGGTATCCAGCCGCATCATTCGTCCGGAGTCTTCAGGATGAATGCCACCGAGCTCTTCACTCTGCCGGGTCTGCCCGCGAATCGGTCGTATTCGTTTGCCAGTCTTTTCGCGCTGTTTATTGAAGCCAGCTTTCGTACCAGTGGATCTGCACCCTCAACTATTCGGTTCTTGATGACATCTGTGCCCTGCTGTCTTACCTGCGAGATGCCTGTTTTCAGTTCAAGCGTACCTGCCTCCAGCTTTTTTGAACCGTCGATCATGGCAAGCGAGCCCTTATTCAGCTGAGAGATTCCGTCTGCAGTGACCCTGATGCCCGGGAATTCCTTGACCGGAGGGGCCTCCTTGCCCTGCTCCTTCAGGAAGGCGAGTATGTCGTCGGGGAAGGGGCCGCCATTCGATGCGAGATCGAGAAGTCCCTTCTGAATGTCCATGTAACGCTTGGCCTTTCCGGCTTCGCCGGAGACGACCGGAATTTTTGTAAGAGGTGTTATCTTTTCTCCCATACCCTCGCTTATTCTGGCCGCTCCGCCGATCATTTCAATCTGGGCGTTCGATGCGAGGATCAGGTCCGAGGTTCCCCTGTTGACCTGTGTGAGGGCATCAAGCATCTGCTGCTGTCCGTCGGCCAGCTGCGATGCGCCGTTTTCAAGCCTTGTGAGATAACCCCCTACCGAATCCACGCCTGAGTATATCTGGTTAAGCTTTCCCTCCAGATCTATCTCGGGCAGCGCCGGAAATTTAGGGATGACAGTGAAAAGTATGGACGGGATCTTAGCATTATTGATGTCCGAGGTGAGCCTGACACTGGCTTCGGGGTAGGGGAAACACATCCAGTTCATCTTCATGGTATGGCCCACTACTGCATAAGCGCCGTCGGGAGCGGATATGTTGTTGAACTGGCTGATGTCCAGGTCCGTACTCACCATGACGACAAATGGCACCTGAATATATTCGCTCGCTTTGATGAGTTTCCCGGTGCCGATCTCTTTATATGTGAATTCCCTTAATTCGCGTGTACGGTTCCTAATGTTAATGGTCATCTCCAGCCTGCCGCTTCTGCCGCTTATTTCACTTCTCGCTACAGGCTTTCCGTTGAGTTTGTACTTAATGTCGAATGTTACGGGCAGGTCCCTGGAAGTTGTCCCGCTATAGAAGATATCCTTAGCCGGGGCCGTGAATGTGATGACCCCTTCCTGGGAAACTGACGGCGTTTCGGAGCCCTGGATATTTTTTATGCCTTTGAGCGCCGTGGCATCCTGTGCGGGGCCGCGGCTGTCCGTACGCAGCCAGGTGACGACCTCGGTTTTCTGAGGCTTGCCGTGAGAGTCCAGGCTCACATACACTGTTTCGTTGCGCGATATGGTCTGAGCGTATGCGCTTAAAGTCGTGATCAAGAAGATGAAGATGGTGATGATGATTTTTTTCATCGATTACTCCTTAACTGTTTTTCTCCAGCCGTAGCTGGTTCGCAAGATGATCCTGTCCGATAGGAGAATAACTCCGGGCAGCAGGAAGAGTATGACGGCGACGGCCAGAAGCGCACCCCTGCCTATCATCAGGGAGAGCGACTGGATCATGTTGATGTCGCTTATATAGACCAGGCCGATGGTGGAGCAGAAGAGGCAGACGCCCGAGGTCAGAATGGCCGGGGCGGTGCCGACCATGCTGGAGACCATGGCCGGTCCGGCCTTGTCCCTGCGCCGCTCCTCCCTGTAGCGTGTCATCAGGAAGATGGCATAGTTGACGCAGGTTCCCAGCTGGATGGTCGTTATGCATGAGAATGTAATGTAGGGTATCGATTGCCCGAACAGATAGGGTATCGACACATTGATGAAAATGGCCAGGAGTATTGCAGCCACGAGCACCACCGGGATAGAAAACGAGGCGAAGACGATTGTCACTATAAGCAGAATGCTGGCTATGCCTATGATGTCCACCTTTGCAAGGTCAGTGGCCGACAGGTCAGTCAGGTCCTTGGAGATCGGTGCATTGCCGGAGACATAGCTGCCGGAAATCTGGTGATTCCTGATTATGGAGCGAATATTACCGACCAGGGCATTGCCTTCGTTTGATCCCGGCAGAACGCTGACCCGCACCATGGCCAGAGTATAGCCACCTTTGGTGAAGCGGGACACGACATCCTCAGGGATGAAGGAGGAAGGAACGGCGGGGTCCACAAGGCTTTCAAGAGAAATGGTCTGGATTACGCCAGGCTGCCTGCCGATGTCGTCTAATACCTGCTTTTGCAACCAGCGCGGGGTCGAGGACGGGAAAAGGATGTTGATCAGTTCAATCGATCCCATGGAGTCCTGTATTTCATGGACGGCCTTAAGGGCCTTGAGGTTCTGGGGCAGTATGTCCTGTATGCTGTAGGAAAGGCTCGAATGCTGCCTTATATAGACAGTAGGCACGAAAAGGGAAACAAAGACAAGGCTCAGTGCGACCGGGTGTTTCACCATCTTGCCGGAAAGGAATGTCATGGGTTTTATCATGCCTTTGGGTTCTCTGATCGTGCTGAAACGTCCCGCTGCCAGAGTCAGAGGCGGCAGTATCACCATGGTGCTCAACAGGCCGAAGAAGACACCTTTGGCCATTACGATGCCCATATCGGCGCCGAGCTTTATTCGCATGAATGTCAGCGCCAGAAATCCGGCCATAGTGACCAGGGCACACGGGATTATGGCGCTTGCAGTGCGCTCCATGGCCCTGACCATTGCCTCGCGCCTGTCCGTTGTACTGGCCGTCTCTTCGCGGAATCGGTGCATGAGAAAAATGGAGAAGTCGATGGTGACGCCGAGCTGGATTACGGCGGCCACGGCCTTGGTTATATATGATATGGAACCCAGGAAGTAGTTCGTTCCCATATTGTAAGTGATGCCGAAGCCCATGACTATGAGGAACAGTATCGGGATGCTCAGGGAACCCGTGGCAATGGCTGTGGCAACAGCCGAAAGGATCACCGCCGTCAGAACTGATTTGACCTCCTGCTCCTTGACCAGATCGCGCAGCTCATAGAGAAACACCGGCATGCCGGTGAATGACGTGCCCTCGCCTATATACTTCTTGATGTCGCGTATCGCATTCTGGGTTTCGACCGAATTGGCCTCTTTCGAGAAAGAGATATGCATCAGTGCATGATCGCCCTTCTTGAATAAGGCGATCATTTCCTTCGGGATGAAGACATCCGGCACTGAAGGATCGACAAGGTCGCTTATCCAGGTGACGCCTGCCACCCCTTTTATTGAGGCCAGATCGTTTTTGATCTTGAGGAGTTGAGCCGTATTCGATGAATTGAGCATAACAAACCCCGTATCGGCGGTCTTGAACTGCTCTGTCATGATGAGCTGGCCTTTTATAGCCTCAACATTCCTGGGCATGTATGAGAAGATGTCGTAGTTGATCGGGGTTTTTATCGCACCGACGCCAGCCAGGACCGCAAGCAGGAGGGCTGCGATCAGAATGGTGCGCGGGTGCCTTGTTATGAATTCAGCAAATTGTTTCATTTCCGTTCCCTTTCCGGAGATGTTTCGGGTGCAGCGTCAGTGCCGGAATTGAAAAGGCTGTCGAACGCGGAACGGCGGTCCTTCACTGCCTGCTCAAGCTTTTCGAGGATGGTATCGTAAAGATCATCCAGCTCTTTCGCTATCTCTTCGACAATTCTTTTCTCCCTGTTAAGCGGTATGAGAGAGGCAAGCGATGTCCTGTGTATAAGCTGCTTCGCCCAGGCCCTGCCCAGTTCCTTGTCATGCTTGTTTTTCTGGACCATCTCCTTGAGCACCTTAAGAAGGTCCAGCCGGGGAAGGTTGAAGAGCGAGGCTACCAGGTCAGGCAGGAGATTTCGCATCCCCCTGCCTGATTTCTCCAGATCGATCAGCATCTGGAGAATTGTCATGCGTGTTACGTCCTTGCCGGATTCATTGTCCTCGATGCGGATGTTGCAATCCTCCTTGAGCATCTCGGCCAATTGTTTGAGGGTGATCAACTTTGATGTAACGGTATCGTACATCAGCCGGTTTTTGTATTTTTTTATTCTGCGTAGTTTGCTCATGGCCGCCCCTATATCTTTGTGCACTGCACAAGTCAAGGGAAAAATTATGCACTGCATAAAAATATTATTTGTCCTGCTTGAATAGAGATAGACAGACGGGTCCGATTTTTGCCGGTCGAGGACAGGCGGCATTATCAGACAAAGAATCTTATTTAATGCTGCTCTAGCTCCTGATGCCGGAATGCATGCAAATGGGTAAATCAGGGCATTGCGATCTTAATGTTGTTGTTCTTTAAAAATTCCGGGAAACCGTAGAGCTTTTTGCCGAACATCTTCATCTCGTGGGCATCTGCCGGGCAGTTGTTGAGGCAGCCGAAGCACAGGATGCATCTGTCATCGTCTATTTTCGCCTGGGCTATGTCGATTGCACCTGTCGGACACTGCCTTATGCATTTGCCGCAGGCAATGCATTTGCTTTTGTTCAGCTTGTGGCTGATAAGGAGTTTGGTCGGGGACATCATGGCTTTTCCGCTGAAGATGCTGCCTGATCCGGTTTCAAAGGTGATACCGCCTTTGCCGTACTGATCGAGGGTTTTAGCAGCGAAAGCCCGCACGGCTTCATATGTTTTTACATTTGGTCTGTCCCTGAATTTAAGGATGCGGCCGGAATTGCCGAGCGACCAGGTCGGCGGATATGTGCTCATGTTGCCGAACATATCCATGCCGAGCGGTACTCCACCCTTTTCAGAAAGCAGCTTCAGCATGCAGGCGGCAGCCCATTTCTGACCGTCACCGTTGCCGCCGAAGCTTGTGAATGAAGCTACCCCTGTCCCTTTTATTGAGGGGATTGAGCCTAGCCATTTCTGAACATTTAAAGGCGTATCGAGATAATGAACGGGTGAACCCGTGACTATCAAATCATAACCGGAAAGTGCTGAGACATCTGCATTCTTGATGAAAACCGCGTCAACCTGAAGTCCGGTCTTTTTCCATGTCTCGGCGATCAATTCACCGTAAATTCTGGTATGTCCGGTCTGTGAATAGTAGACGACGATGGCCTTTTCCGGGGCCGGCTTATTAAGCCTGCCTGCCGGTGTTATTGTTTTGGAAAATGCCCGGGCAGGAATTATTGAACTGGCCGCTGCCCCTGCGCAGCCTGAAATGAACTTTCTTCTGTTTATCACACGATCACCGCCTGTCTCATCTGTTAATGTTCTATCTATTTTACAGCCGCAGCAAAAAGCCTGTCAGCCTTTGATTTCCAGGCCTCGAACAGGACAGGGTCCCATCTGCCGGGATATGCCATATAGTGTTTGAAAATCTTTGTGCCTGCTGTTGTTGCGGCATTGAGTTTAAGTAGAAGCCCGGGCCTCATTATACCGCGCGTAACCGTTTTGATCATGGTAGGCAGGTCCGGCAATGTCACAATGCCGTTGATCGAGTTTGTCAGCATTTCGCTGCTCAATATATCCTGCCTGAACAGGAATGAGATGTCCTCGTGGCTTAGGTCCTGGAGGATATTTCTGATTGCAGTCAAACCTGCGTAGTTGGCTCCCCTTCTCGAGCCTGCAAACCATTTGAAGTTATATTCCCATAATGCGCTGCAATCGTTCTTTCCGGTATTCGCCGCAGACAGAACGGCCTCAGCCGCATATTTGCCGCCCACCATTGCGCCGCCCGCGCCGCAGCCTGTCATGGGAATGGTCTGTGATGCCGCATCTCCTATTACGACAAATCCATTTGCAACAAGGCTTGCCGGCGAACGGCCCACTAGGCATAGCCCGCCGCCTCCGCGGACAACTTCATCGGAAATCGAGGGGTGTCTCGATATGAATTCCATGACTATATCTTTCGGGTCGGGATTTTTCGGGTCATGACTTACGCCTGCGCCGGTGTCAATCTCGTCTTCATTCAAATACTGCAGCCACTGATAGCCTGTGTTAAAGCCATATCTGTAATGGTCATTAACAGGGTCAATAGGATTTTTATTTCTTTTCCTGACCGTCCTGTAAACAAGGGCGAATTCACTGTCTGAAAATTTTCCTGCAATGCCTGTGGTCTGAGGAAGTTTTGTCCTTAAGACCGCATTGAAGCCCGTATCGTCTGCAACTATATCCGCCTCAATATTTGTTATTTCACCCGATTCAATGTCTTTTACGGAAATGCCTTTCACCTCAACATCGCCAAGACTCTTTCCTCCCTTAAAAACAAGATCGACTGCCTCCTGTCCAAACAGGAATTTAGCACCGGCTTCTTGAGCCTCTTCGATGAGGAGTTTCGCCAGGGCGCGTCTGTCGGTGGTGACATACCTGAAATCAATGATCTTCATGCTCGAATAATCAGGCGCCCAGACTTCCATTCTGGGATAAGCATGCCGTTCGTAAATACCAGTCGTATTACCTGAAGCATCAGTAGTCTTGACGAGGGGCCCAAGATTTATAGAGCCTTCAAAAGGCGCATCAAAACCTGTTTCAGCGAGCGCCGTGCGCTCGATTGCATCGGACCAGTCATGCCCTAGAGTTTCATATCCGCCCTTTTCGTAAACCTTTACGTCAATGCCTCTTCTGGCAAGGTCTCTTGCAAATATGCACCCGCCTGGACCTGCTCCGGCTACGACAACCTTGAAATTATCCGGCATAAGCTACCCCCTTAAAGCTAGATTCCGAGCTTGCAGGCCAGGGTATGCGTAAACCGGTTCATTTTGAGCGGTAATGGCCCGAGTTTTGACTGGATGAATTCGATTACAACACCACAGCTTGACTGTGTGTCCATGTAGGCATAATCAACCGTGAAGCCTTTGCTTTTTATCTGCCCGCGCTGGAGTACCTCGATGCCTGCCGCCTTGCATTCTTCGATGCGTTTTTCAAGGTTGTTAACCATGTATCCGAGATGATGAAGACCTTCGCGTTTATCCAGTGTATCGTTGTAGTAACTGCGGCCTGAAGTCACTTCGATCAGTTCGATCTGAACGCTTCCGGAATAGGCCATTAATATCTTGAGCGAGGCATTCACGGGCCCGGTTTTTTCGATAGTAAATTCAGGTGTTCCTTCCCATAGCATCCAGGGGCCTATGCCCATGGTTTTCAACTGTTCCATTGTTTTTTCGGCATTGTAGACAACCATGCCTATCTGTCCCAGACCAGGCAGTTTTATTCCTTCCAATCGATTCATTTTTCACCTCGCATGGTTTAAGGTTGAAATATGGACTGAATTATATACGGCTGGTCTTTAACAGCGCAAGGGAATTAGTGATTGTTTACCAACAGAGGATTGACAACGGCAGAACTGAAACGGCATATCCATGTCATGAAGGATTATCTCATTCGTACAATATCGGAAGAATATAATGTCAGGGCGATTGCGTGCGTTACAACCGGGCTTGTCTCAAAGGCATGCAAGAGGCACGAGACGTTTCCTACGGCATCGGCGGTTTTGGGAAGGGCGTTGACTGGCGGGCTGATCCTTGGCGCTCTGCTTGATCCAGGACAGAGGGTTGCGCTTGTATTTGACGGCGGCGGGCCTGTCGGAAAGATCATGGTAGAGGCCGTAAGCTCCGGAACGGTTAAGGGTTATGTCAAGAATCCACAGACCGAACTTGATGCGAAAGACGGGAAACTGGATGTCGCCGGTGCGGTCGGAAAAGACGGGTTTTTAACGGTTACAAAAGACCTCGGGCTGAAGGATCCGTACAGGGGAATTGTCAAGATTGTTTCAGGTGAAATCGCCACGGATATTGCATATTATCTCACCGAGAGCGAGCAGATACCATCGGCGGTCGGTCTGGGTGTGTATGTGGATAAGGACGGTTCGATCGCCGCTTCAGGAGGCTTCCTGGTACAGACTTTACCACCTTCCGATGATGCGGTGATTGATGAGCTCATAAACCGGATACAATCAATGCCCGCTGTAACCGAACAACTGAGAAACGGAATTACTCCTGAAGGCATGCTTGAAACCATATTCGGTTCGATTGGATTCAAGGCGCTTGAGAAAAGGCCTCTTTTTTACAGGTGCTCCTGCAGCAGGGAGCGTATTGAGCAGGCCCTCATAACACTGGGCAGAAAGGGCCTTGAATCCGTTATTCATGACGAAGAGGATATAGATATAAAATGCGAGTTCTGCCGCAGGGTCTACATGTTCAGGAGGGAGGAAATCATGAGACTCCTTGAAGAGATGCATTAGCGGTCATTGAATATGATCGACAAACGGTTATAATCCATGAATACAGGGGGATGATTATGAAGCTTACCGATGGAGAAAAGGCGTTTCTTTTAAAGCTTGCAAGGGATACCATAAAAAACCTGCTTCAGGGAAAGGGCATCGAGCAGATCAAAGCGGATGACGAATCTCTCAGCAATACATTGAAGGAAAAGCGCGGAGTGTTTGTCACCCTTCATAAAGCTCAGCATGAATTGAGAGGCTGCATCGGCTACATCCTTCCCATGCTTCCCTTGTGGCAGGCCGTTATTGAAAATGCAAGGAATGCCGCCTTCAGGGACCCCAGGTTCTCGCCGCTTAAAAAAAACGAGCTTGATGAAATAGAGATTGAGATTTCGGTTTTGAGCGTTCCCCGTGAGATCAAAGATATATCCGAATTCAGGGTCGGCATAGACGGTATAATTCTGAAAAAGGGCTTTCATCAGGCAGTATTCCTGCCGCAGGTAGCACCGGAGCAGGGGTGGGATGCAGAGACCACGCTTCAATATCTGAGCATGAAAGCGGGGCTTTCCCCTGACGCCTGGCAGGATGGTGCAACCTTCGAAACGTTTCAGGCGGATGTATTCAGCGAAACCAGGGAATAAAATACTTCTTTGACTGTCCGGGCTTCTTGGTTTAGATTGCCGGAATTGAAGGAGAAATAATTGGAAGAAGATAGGAAACAGGATGACGTGTCAATTATTGAGAAGATCAGGAATTTTCTGGCAGGAGACAGAAAGAAGGATGCAAGGCTCGAACTCCACGAAATGATCGATGAGGTTGAAGAAATCGGAATAATCAACGAAAGTCAGGGAGAGATGATCCAGAACATCCTGGTACTCAAGGATACTATGGTAAGGGAGATCATGGTTCCCAAAGTTGATATGGTTTGCGTGGGATCATCCAACCCTGTTACGGAAGTGGTTAAGACAATAGCAAAAAGCGGTTATTCGACAATACCTGTTTTTGATGGGTCTCCGGACAATATTGTCGGCATAGTACATGCCAAAGACATTCTGGTTAACCTTAATCAATGTCTTAATGAATTCAATGTAACTGACATCATGAGACAGCCCTATTTTGTACCTGAGGGTAAAAAACTTATTGACCTGCTTAAGGAATTCAAGGATCTCAAGGGGAAAATTGCCATTGTTATTGACGAATACGGGAGTGTGGACGGTCTTGTCACTCTTGAAGACATATTGAACGAAATTGTCGAGACCGAGGATGATGAAAACAGCGTTCAGGACACAGGCGACGGGTCCTTCATCGTTGATCCCAAGATGTCTATTGATGAATTTATGGATGAATTTTCTCTGGACCTGCCAAGAGGTGAATATGATACAGTGGGCGGATTCATAATATCCACGCTTGAAAGAATACCCCAGAAGGGTGAGATATTTGAATTTAACGATCTTGTATTTGAAATATCTGAAGCGGACAAGAAACGCATTTCAAAGCTTAAATTGAAAATACACCGGGAGAGCAAAGATTGAAGCGAGTCATATTAGCCTGTTTGTCGGGCCTGTTTTATTCATTGTCTTTTCCTTCATTTAACCTGTGGCCGTTCATCTTTGTTTTTGCCGTACCGCTCTTATTCGCTGCTGAGGATTCAAGCCTTAAGGAATGCATGGGACTGGGCTTTATGGCAGGACTTGTAGCCTGGGCGGGGAATCTTTACTGGGTGGCCTATATAATGGATATCTATGGCTTTATAGCACTGCCTCTTTGTGCCCTCATATTCCTGCTGCTTATTTCCTATCTGGCGCTTTATTTCGGTTTTTTTCTCATATCATGCAGATTATTGATGAAATCTCCATTTTCAATCCTGACCATCCCGGGCATGTGGATCTTCCTGGAAATGATTAAATCATACGCATTCACGGGCTTTCCCTGGACGCTCTCCGGTTATGCCCTGGCACCTTTTGATGCAATCATACAGAATGCGGAATGGGGCGGGATATATGTACTGAGCGGGCTTGCACTGATGGGTAATGTGGTTTTATATAATGCGATAAAGAAAAAATATATTCCTGCAGTAGCGGGGATCATAATAATCGCCTGCTGCATTTTCTGGGGGGCATGGCGTATGGACAGCCTTAAACTTGAAGGCGAAAACCTGAGAGTCGGAGTCTGTCAGGCAAACATTCCTCAGAACCAGAAGTGGAAAAAGGATATGGTCAATCCCACAATAGATATCTATACAAGGCTCAGCAGGGAAGCAGTATCCCAGGGCGCAGAAATAATTGTCTGGCCAGAGACGGCATGTAACTTTTTCCTGTTTCATGAGTGGGCGCCTACTTCCAGGATAGTCGAAATCTCAAAGGAAGCTGATATACCAATGCTTGTAGGCAGTCCAGCTATTGAAGACGATAAGGTTTTCAACAGGGTATGGATGCTCGACCAGGGGCTGATAAGGGGATATTATGACAAGACTCATCTTGTGCCTTTCGGCGAATATCTTCCCTTGCCCTGGCTTTTTGGCTTTCTGGGGAACATCACCCAGGAAGTCAGCGACTTTTCCAATGCTAGAAAACTCAAACCCATTGAAGATATAGGGGTTCTGGTGTGTTTTGAGAATGTGTTTCCCGATCTGGCAAGAAGTCTTACGAAGCAGGGTGCGACATGGCTTCTGACCGCATCGAATGATGCATGGTTCCTTGACTGGTCCACGACTGAACAGCATGTCAGAACGGCTGCAATCAGGGCGATTGAGAACAGACGCTATCTTGTCATGCCTGTGAATCACGGGATATCAGCCGTAATAGACCCGTTCGGCAGGATTATAAGAAGCCTTGGTCTGATGAAAGAGGGTTCATTCACCGTTGAGATTAAAAAGGTGTCATATAGGACCCTTTTTAATAAGATAGGCTCATTGATCGGATGGCTCTGGATATTTGCCGGTATAGCCGGACTTCTGCTTGAGATTTATAGAAAATATCGTGGCCGTGTGTTAACAAGCTGAAGGCAGGAAAAATACCTGTTGAAATTTAGCATGTCGTTTTGTATAAAACTTTTTCGCTTTTTACTCTTTAAGGGGAGGGAGCACCAGCATGCCGAAGATCAAGGCATTTAAAGGGATCAGATACAATGTCGGGACGGTAGATATCAGTGCAGCTATGTGCCCTCCCTATGATGTGATTACAAGCCCTCTGGTTGATGCCTATTATAACAAGTCCCCGTATAATCCGGTAAGGCTTGTTCTTGGTCAGCAGTTTCCAAAGGACACAAAGACAGACAATCGATATACAAGGGCGAGGGATTTCTATCGGGACTGGAAAGATAAGGGAATCTTGATACAGGATGAAAAACCATCAGTTTATTACCATGAACAGACATATACAATAGGCGATAAGATCTGTACCAGAAAAGGAATTATAGCAGCGGTAAAAATGGATGAAAATGACAGCAATGATATTATGCCTCATGAATATACGCATAAGGGTCCCAAGATCGACCGTCTGAGGCTGATGATGGAAGTCAAGGCAAATCTGAGCTGCGTTTTCGGGATATACACAGACAAAAACAGGCTTATTGATACCGAGGTTAAACCGCTCCTGAAAGAGATGCTCTGGGATTTCACAAACGGAGAAGGCACACAGAAACTATGGAAAATTGAATCGCAGCAGCTGATAAAGAAAATTGCAGGCATTCTCTCGGATAAGAAGATTCTTATAGCTGACGGACACCACAGGTATGATACGGCAAGGACATACAGGGACAGGATGAGGGCTTTAACTGGCAAAATGGACGGCAAACAGCCGTTTGATTATGCCTTATTCTATCTGAGCAATTCGGAAGACGGGGTATCGATTCTTCCTACACACAGGGTAATTGTCGACAGTATGGGAGTGGGACTTGTTGATATCGAACACAGGGTAAAAGAACTTTTCAGGATTCTTCCTTTTGACAACAGGAAGGCATTTCTTGATGCGCTTAAAAAGAACGGAAAGGGATATCTGGGGCTGAGGGTGAAAGGTATTCCGAGATATTATCTGCTTGAACTCTCTGAGATGGACGCGCTTGACAGGCTGATGCCTGATGACAGCCATCCTTTGCTAAAAAAGCTTGATGTCAATATTCTTCATACCTGTATCATAGAACCTATTGTCGGAATCGATTATTCGATGACCGCCAAAAGGATAGAGTTTATCAGCAATGCAACTGAAGCGCTTGAGATGGTCGAGAAGGAAAAAGCTGATATTGTATTTTTGCTAAATCCGAGTACAATACAGGATATTATGGCCATAGCGGATGCAGGTTTGAGAATGCCACAGAAATCGACATTCTTCTATCCTAAGATCCCTACGGGGCTTGTTTTTTATCCACTTGAGGCTGGAAATAAGTAGAAGAAAAGATATCTATTATTAGGGAAATTAATTTCCTTTTGGACTGATATGAAGGGGTTTATTGTTAATGTTTTCTTTAAATTCAATGTATTAGGATAATAGGAGATTGGTATCCATATTGCTTAAATATAACAGGTATGTGTATGAATAGGTTTGTAAAATATGCTGCAATAATTGTCTGCATGGCTTTTTTTGTTGCCATTGCTGCATGTTCAAGCAATAAGAATGATGAATCAACGGTAGTCAGTTTGGAAACAGGAGCTGAAAACATCACGTCACTTGGTGAGTTCCCTGTCGGCATTAGAGACTATACGCCGCCTGCAATAGAAATCACATCGCCTTTATCGGTTAATCCGGTGACTACTGTTGCTAATGATGGAAGCGTTTATCTGAAAGAAGTTGTCCCTGGTGAGAAATGGTCTCTTGAGGTCAAAGGCGAAGTGACGCCTTCAACTTTTGGGATTAAAAGGAACCGGCTTGAGTTGAAAGGTGTTTATGTCAACAGGCAGCTTGTAGATTCAGCAAATGGAGACGATATCAAATGGGTTGACGGGAAGTTCACATTTACGAAAACCATTTACATATCAAAAGAAGATATTGCAGGCACCTTCTATCCAATAATCATTGCTGCGGTCGATGAAAAGAATTATGTATCAGGTGCAAAATCGGTTGTCATATTGCAGGACAGGGCTGCAAACAAAATCGGAAAAGATTATCCGCTGGCAAATTCACTGCATCTATCCGGAAACAAGGAATTTGTTTCAAATGCATTACCGATACTCGTATCCCAGATTGACGGTCTTAATTTTGCTCCTTATCTGGGCAATATAAATATTTTGGTAAATAATGTCCTCAGCCCAAGGACAGTGATGCTTCAGGGAGTGACAATCAGTGATTACTCGATAAATTCGGCCGGTGCGGATTTGTGCTCCATAAATCTTGATATCAAGGTTTCAAATCTCGTTGTTGAATATACTAATAATTACTCCATCTTTAATCCCGGGCAGAACGTGGTAAACATCAACATGAAAAATATCGAGATCGACGGCCTCGTAATAGAACTGAGAAAAGAAGGCAATGGAATCAAAGCCTATCTCAAAGCAGGTGATATTGCTTTGGTAAAAGGCGAAGGCTTCAAGTATAATCTGGATACCCCTTTTACCGAAATCTTCAACTATCTGCTGGATAATGTTTTCAGTTTCCTGATCCAGGATGTTTTCAAACAGACAAATCAAAAGCCAGTGCAGCTGAAGCTGGGTTATTATGCTCTAAGGTTATTGATCAAGCAGCTGTCTGGTGATGAAACTGCATTGAATTCCGATGCCATAACAGGGCTGAAATACTGCACAAAAGATAATAATGGCGGCATCAATCTGGGAATGGATATCAACTTCACGATAGATAAAGAGTCAAAAAGCAAACTGACAAGCACTTATTCTTCTTCCAAGGCAAAAAGTGATAAACTTGATCTGGCTGTTAATTACGGAAACTCAACATTTGCCTTAAGTGATGACATGATAAATCAGATGCTGGCAATGAATTTCCCGGATGACACTCAGGAAATCACCGATCTGGATTTGAATGAACTGATCGATGAACTGGGCATTGACCTTGGAGATTATAAACTCTGGCCATGGTTGAGAGACGGCAACGATAAACTTCCCAACATCAAAATAAAGTACCAAATGCCTACGCCCCCTGTGCTCAAAATTCAGGGTAACGGCAATTATATAGGGAGCTTGTACGTCAGGAACGTCCTTGTGGAAGTATGGGAACTTGATGATCAAGGGAAGGATGTAGAACTTCTTGCAAGGCTTTCGATCAGCCTTGATATAGCGATGAAATGGGACAACGGAAAGTTCGTGCTTGAATGCGGAAAAGGTGATGCGACCTATCTGCTGCTTTTCAACAAGCTTTACCCGATGCTGATACCTGAACAGATGAAGGAGATCCACACCTATATAGCAAACAACCTTAATCAGCTATTAAGTAAAATTGGACTAATAGGTTATCCTATAGAAAATGTTAGCACCATGAATGATGCCTATCTTGTGTTCAGTGGAAAGCTGGAGGAAGAGATTAACTCAGAACCATCACCAATAGCAACTTTTTACAGCAAAGAATGGAACAGGAAACCGCTCTCCTCAAACCCTGGAGCTAGCTACAGAATGATTAATGATAAAATTGTCGAAGAAGGGTCAAACCCTCCTGATAATGATCCTGAAAATGATATTTTCTTGTCACTCTTTTTTAAATCAATTGATGGTAACGGTAATGTGGTCAAGGATATGGACTGGAATGATTCATGCGGATATTTTTATACTTTGCCGGAGAAATCAAACTGTCTGATAACAGGAATATCCTTTGACAGGAATATTGCTTTTGATTTCATTACAGGGAACACTGTTGAATTTTATGAAGAGTTTGCAGTGATGTGCATTGCATATGGTGAAGCAGCAGCATCAATAGACAAAGAAGAATTTATCCCCGGCAATGGCTGTGCAATACCATTTGAATTCTCGGTTGAGGATATTATCCCTGATACAATAAAGATGCCTTTAACTAAAAATGTCGGCATAGGAATCAGGGTAAAAAAGGATCCATCCATACCTTTAAAAGCCAATCCGATTGCATTGCAGATGGCGTCCGCCTCGAATATCAAAATTAAATATATTGATTTAAACATTGATCAAGGGTTGAAATTCTAGACTTTTGTCCTGTTTTTTGTCTTCTTCGTAGGGATTGCCTCCAGCGGGTTTTCCGGCCATGGATGTTTGGGATACCGGCCTTTCAGTTCTTTTCTGACATCATTATAAGCCCCTTTCCAGAAACCCATGATGTCCCTTGTCACCTGTACAGGACGGCCTGCAGGAGAGAGCAGATGAAGGATGACCGGGATGCTGCCTGCCACAGTAGGGGTGGACCTGCACCCGAACATTTCCTGAAGCTTCACTGCCAGAACCGGAATATCTCCTTTACTGTAGTCGAGCCTTACAGAAAAGCCTGACGGGACACGGATGTGTGTTGGTGCAAGTGAGTTAAGCTCTATCTGTTGATGCCATGATAGAATCGAAGTAAGTGCTCTGATTATGTCCGGTCCGGATATCTGAGAGATACGTGAAACCCCGTCGAGATGTGGCATCAGCCAGCTTTCGAGGCCTTCGAGAAGGGATTCGTCCGAAACATCAGGCCATTTTCCGTCGGTGTTGGAATTAAACATGAAGTTAATCCTTGCCCTTAATTGAATGGATTCATTGCTCCAGGGCAGGATGCCAAGCCCGTTTTTTCTTATCCCGTCAATAAAAGCTTTTTCCATTAAATAAATATCCGGTTTATCTGTTTGTTTTTCACTTATGATGATGCTGCCTAGAGACTCTCTTGTGGATGAGATCACACCCATGACATCATCGTTCCAGACGCAAATGGATTCGGTTTTTATATGCGATGAGAAATGTTCCAGGAGTGCCTGCCTTTTAACTGGTGCGGCAAGAAATATTGCTGCCTCCTGCTTGTCGCCGTCAAGACTTGCAACTGTTATGAACTCTTCATCTGCAAGGGAATCGGTATCGTCAAGCCAGGCGCCCTTGCCGCCGGACAGAAGGAATCTGGGGTTTTTCCCAAAGCGGCGCTGTGCAATGCGGTCGGGGTATGCGAAACCCAGGAGGACTCCGGTCATATCAACATCGTTTTCTCCGGCATCTGAAATCTTCATTTGTTTCTTCAGCTGCTCTGCAGTCTTATTGATTCTTTTTATGACTGAGACTCCATGATAATATTCATTATCGAATTTGCCTGCTGAATGCAGTGCGTCCAGTCTCAACCTCATATCCGATTGCCTGGAGCCGGGATTCTTATCAAGAAAATCCTTTTCACCGAGAATTGCGGCGATTTCGCAGGCGAGTGCGCCTTGACCCAAAGACTTGCCCATGATAATCATACGGGCAAGTCTCGGGTGGATTCCAAGTGAGTTCATAACTTTACCTGCGGGTGTGATCCTGCCTCTTTCATCAACCGCATCAAGTTCGGCAAGAAGGCCTACAGCATGCCTGAAGGACGATTCATCAGGCACATCCATCCATTTCAGTTCGGACGGGGATTTTATTCCCCATCGCAGCAGTTCAAGCGCAAGAGGTATCAGGTCTGCATTAAGTATTTCCGGGTCATTATCCTGCTTCAGCAGCGTTTCTGATTTTTCATCCCAGAGTCTGTAGCATACACCCGGTCCTGTCCTGCCTGCCCTTCCCCTGCGCTGATCAGCCGATGTCCTGGAAACACGGACAGTCTCAAGCCATGTCATGCCGCTTCCCTTATCAAACCTGGGAACGCGCGAGTATCCGGAATCTATTACGACATTTATTCCTTCAATAGTAAGCGATGTTTCTGCAATAGAGGTGGCAAGTACGACTTTCCTCATCCCTGCCGGGGCAGGCATGATCGCGTTTTTCTGCTCGTCTGCCGTTAGCATCGAGTAAAGAGGTGCAATGATGACATCATCAGGCAGCCCGGTCCTGCCAAGGAATCGCTCGACCCTTCTGATTTCAGGTGCACCCGGAAGGAAGACAAGTATGCTGCCCGGCTCGCAGGCAAGGGCTTTCATGATCGAGAGGGCGACGTGTCTTTCAACATGCTGATCTGCAGCCTTTCCTTTTGCTGCAGTCAAAGGCAGGTATCTTGTTTCCACCGGCCATAAACGGCCTTCGCAAGAAATAACGGGCGCATTTCCGAGCAGGGCTGATACTGCATTCGTATCCAGGGTGGCCGACATTATGATAATTCTGAGGTCCGATCTCAGAGCCTCTTGTGAATCCATGCACAGGGCCAGTCCAAGATCGGCATGAATGCTTCGCTCATGAAATTCGTCGAATATAACCAAACCTGCTTCGATCAAAGAGGGATCTTTCTGAAGCATTCTGGTAAGGATGCCCTCAGTGACAACCTCTATTCTGGTATTCATGCCCACCTTTGTATCCAGTCTTGTACGGTAGCCTATTGTTTCTCCGATATTTTCTCCCATAATTGACGCCATCCTCGCGGCGGCGGCATATGCTGCAAGTCTTCTTGGTTCAAGCATTATGATCTTCCTCCCTTCAAGCCACGGTTCATCAAGCAGCGCAGGAGGTACAAGTGTTGTCTTCCCGGCGCCGGCAGCGGCGCTCAGGACGGCGGCGTTTTTCTTCGCCAGGACCTTCTTCAGATCGGGCAGGATTTCAGCAACAGGAAGTTCTTGCATAAGCTGAGTCCATCATACTTGCAGAGCTAAAACAAGCGCTTTGATAAGGTGAATTCAATCATTGTTTGTTGGCGTCCGCGTTTTATGATAAGTGGATTTTAATATGAAGTGCAGATTCGGTGATGAAAACATGTATGATTTTCATGAGGCGGATGCAAAGGATACATGTTTCCTGTGCAGAAAAGCCTGCAAGAAGACGTTTACAGTAAGAGAAATCAAATCGCAGAAGATGGTTCATCTCTGCGGGGGCTGCATGCTCAGCAACGTTTCCGGTTATATGCTGGACAACACGAGGCCGTGGGAAGAACCCCAATAAGATTTATCTTGGGAATTTCAGCAGGAAGGTGGTGCCTGTCCCCTCTATCGAGGATACTTCGATTCTGGCATTATGTGCATCCATAATTTTTTTGCAGAATGTGAGCCCGAGACCTGAACCCCTGTAAGGTTCCCTGTTGCCGAGGACACGATAGAAAGGTTCGAACAGGAACTGGAGTTTGTCCTGCGGGATGCCTTTGCCTGTATCAGTTATTTCAGCATTAATATAATAGTCATCGTAAGATATTTTTGTTGTGATACTGCCTCCGGCATCCGTATATTTGGTTGCATTGCCGATGATATTGACAAAAACGCGTAGAAGGCTTTCAGCATCTCCCATGATATCCGGGAGTCCCTCAGGCGGTTCTTCCAGTTTTACGATAAGCCCTCTTTTTTCAGATATTGATGAAAGATCGCTTATGGCGTTTCTTATAACGGCAGGAAGGTTTACGGGGACCTTTGACTTCAAGAATGATTTGTTTGCAACCCTTTCGAGATCCAGCCAGTGGCTTACAAGGTCTTCAAGGTTTTTTATCCGGCTGCTACATTTCATGAGTATATCATTCAGCTGCGGATTGTCATTATTCGAACAGATAACCTTGAGGCTTTCAAGATACTGCTGGACTGTTACCAGAGGGGAGCGCATTTCATGGCTGACGAAGGTGATGAAGCCCTTTTCAAACATATCCCTTTCTTCACGGAGTATCCTGGCCTCAATCTTGAGTGTCCTGTGCTCCAGGCATCTCTGTGCTACAACCCTTAAATGATCCGGTACAAAAGGTTTGGAGAGATAGTCGTATGCCCCTTTTTTAATTGCTTCTACCGCGGAATCAATCGATGCATATGAGGTTATTACTACAAGAACAATATCAGGTATATCTTTTGACAGTATTTCAAGGGCGTTTATATCAGCCATTCCCGGCATGTTGAGGTCAAGAAAGACCATATCGGGCTTTATCTCCCGTGCCAGACGGATTCCTTCCGTTACCTCTGTGGCTGTTACTACTTCAAACCCCGACTTTGTCAGTTCATGCCTGCACTCATCACAGATAGATTCTTCATTGTCTATAATCAGGATGAGTGCGGTTTTTTCATTCTCCGGCATGTTCTTTTTTCAGCCGATAAGGTTTCTCACATATGTAATCAAATCATTTGCTTTAATCGGTTTTGCCAGTATCAGATCCGGTTTTGCATCATCACCTGACGGCTCGTTTGCTTCAGAGTATGGTCCCTGAATATCAACCGCACTGAGCAGGATAAGCTTGATCTTTTTAGTTGCCGCTGCAGCCCTGAGTTTGGATACCACATTGAATCCTTCGCTCCATGTCTCCATCATCATGTCAACTATTGCCAGGTCAGGTTTGAGTTTCGAGGCGATGTCAATCCCTGACTTTCCGCTCTCGGCAATAGATACTTCAAATCCTCCGCTCTCAAGAATAAGTTTTGTCGCCTCACAGAAGTCGATGTCGTCATCAATTATCAGGACCTTTTTGTTCGTGCTCATTAATTGCCTCCATTCAATTATTTATGTGTAATGCTCATCCTTATTTTAGGGGACTTGTTTAAACAAATAATAGATATAGGGGATAAGTCAATAGAAGTTTATGCTCAATGAAATGTTATTAAAAAAATCATATTATGGAAAATTCCGGCAATGTTATTTTATAAGAATGTATTTGCAGAGATATGATTAAATAGTGTTATATCAGATTAATGAATGAATTTATCAGTTCAATAATCTTAGGTGTTGTTGAAGGCGTTACAGAGTTCCTGCCCATATCATCGACAGGCCATCTGATAATAGTAAACAGGTTTGTCAATTTCACAGGAAGCTTTGCCGGTACATTCGATGTTGTAATCCAGCTCGGGGCCATACTTTCCGTGGTTGTATATTTCTGGAAAAGAATTTTCCCGTTCGGCACTCATTTAACCTCTGCCGATAAAAGGCAGATATTCACCCTCTGGTTAAAAGCCGCTGTCGGTGTCACCCCAGCATTGATACTGGGTTTTATTTTGGGGAATATTATAGAGGAAAAGCTGTTCAATCCTGTCACTGTCGCAATGGCGCTTGTTGCCGGAGGCGCAGTCATGATTTACCTTGAGGACAGGAAAAGGCATGCAAAGATAAATTCGATATCAGGTCTTGGTTATAAAACTGCACTTGCCATCGGATTCATACAATGTCTTGCAATGATACCGGGGACCTCAAGGTCTGCAGCCACAATAATCGGAGCAATGTTTCTGGGAGCTTCCAGGCTTGTTGCCGCCGAGTTCTCGTTTTTTCTTGCCATACCGACTATGGTTGCGGCATCGGGATATTCACTGATAAAGACTGGAGGAAATCTGAGCACTCATGAAATGTTGCTTCTTGCAACCGGATTTGCCGTTTCGTTTGTCGTGGCGCTAGCCGTGATCGCAGTCTTCATGAGGTATATAACAAGACATGATTTCAAAGTCTTTGCATATTACAGAATAGTGCTGGGTGTGATAGTTCTCGGCTATTTCTTTATAAACGGCGGCAGCTGATATTATTTTTGCGGAAGCCTGTCAATTATCTCTTCAACCTTTTTAAGCCATTCCTGTCGCTGTTCGGGACTGCTTGTGACAACAACCGAAAACACCTCTCTTCTGAAATCTGATATGCCGCAGAGGCCGAAAATGCAGTTCTTCCAGATCAGTTCAAGAGGGTCTCCAAAAACGTTGGCCTCTCTTTCGGGTGGTGTGTTTGCGGTATTGAAAACTATTGCGACTCTGGCCTTAAGGAGTCCTACAGGAACGCCTTCTCCTCCATCGCCTTCGAGAAACCTGTAGGCGACACCGGGTCTAATCACACGGTCAACCCAGCCTTTGAGTATCGCCGGAGGCTGGCCCCACCAGTTCGGATGGATAATGATGATTCCGTCGGCATTTGCAATCTCATTGCAATGCTCCATGATTTCGATTGGGATTACGGCATCAGAATGTATTTCACCGGCAGTCATGAGAGGATTGAAATATTCTTTATAGAGGTCATGGTATGATACGCAATGTCCGTTAAACTTTAGACGGCTGACTGCTGTTTCGGCAATGGCATGATTGAAGCTTTTTCCATCGGGGTGCGCAAGAATGACAGTGATGTTCATTTGTAAGTGAAGAAAAAATCCTGCACCCTGATTAAAGGAAACCAGGAGTGCAGGATGATAGATTTAGAACGTCAGAATCATGGTCAAACCGCCTATGGCCTCATAACCGAGCTTGCTGTAACCGTTGCTGAGGAAGTCCTTGTTGGCGTCCTGGCCGTTGAACATATAGAGGAATTCGGGGCATATGTTCAGGTATTCCTTCACTT
>DATCTV010000046.1 GCA_036567785.1 Desulfomonilia bacterium
CGAGCCCTGCAAGGGCGAAGCAATCTCCTGACTTGTGAGAAAAGATTGCTTCGTCGGGCTGACGCCCTCCTCGCAATGACAGATTGCCAAGCGAGCCCCGTATGGACGACGTTTGTCATTTCGAACTTGTGAGTCCTGTAGGGACGAGCCCTGCAAGGGCGAAGCAATCTCCTGACTTGTGAGAAAAGATTGCTTCGTCGGGCTGACGCCCTCCTCGCAATGACAGATTGTCATGCGAGCGCAGCAGGGGCGTAATTTGTCATTGCGAGCTTGTGAGTCCTGTAGGGGCGAGCCCTGCAAGGGCGAAGCAATCTCCTGACATGTGAGAAAAGATTGCTTCGTCGGGCTTATACCCTCCTCGCAATGACAGATTGCCATTCCAATCATTGTAGGGGCGAAGCAATCCGTATGTACGTGAGAAAAGATTGATTTGTCGGGCTGGCGCCCTCCTCGCAATGACAGATCGCTATGCCAATCCTTGTAAGGGCGAAGCAATCCCATGGTACATAAGAAAAGATTGCTTCTCCCCTTCAGAATGATCGTAATGACAGATTATCAGGCTAATGTCCTTCTCGCTAGGAAACCGTACTAACAACAATTTTCCACCCTTTATGAATCGCTGCATTCTGTCAGTTTGTTTTACGGTAAAATAAAGGCTTAATATGGTTAATTTTTTCAGATACCGAAGGTTTTTATGATGAATACTGCAAAGAATTATCATCGGATCGTCCTGTTTTTTGTGACGCTGAGCGTTTTGCTGGCAGTGTGTGTTGTCCCCGCAGCAGCAGAAAGATCGCTCTTCCAGAAAAACGACGGAGTGGTCGATCTGTATTTTTTCCATGGCGACGGCTGCCCGCATTGTGCGGAGGAAGAAGTATTTCTGGATGAAATGAAACAGACGTATGGCGAAAAGCTCGCCATTCATATGTATGAAGTCTGGAAACATCCCGAGAACATTCCTGTCATTGAAAAATTCGCACAAGCCTTCCTGTTTGAACCCAGCGGCGTGCCGGTGACCTTTATCGGGCGGCAGTACTGGGTCGGCTACAGCCCGGAAAAACGGGATGCCATGAAGGCGGCAATTGAAGACGGCATAGCGCACGGCATGGTGGATGCGCAGGACATCGCGGATGGCAAAGTCAGCCTGGAGGTGCCGCAGACAGATCAGATCACAACAATTCAGGTCCCGCTGATCGGAACGGTCGATTTGGCAAGCCGCTCGCTTTTTGTCAGTACCGTGCTGATCGGTCTGGTGGATGGCATCAATCCGTGTTCCTTATGGGTACTGACGATGCTCCTCGCCATGCTGGTGCACCTGAATTCTCGGAAAAAGACGATCCTGATCGGTCTTATTTTTCTGACCGTCACGGCAGGCATCTATGCTTTGTTCATCACCGGTGTTTTCACGCTGCTGACCTATGTCAGTTTCCTGAAATGGATCCAGATTGTTGTGGCGGTCATTACGCTGATTTTGGGGCTGATCAATCTGAAGGATTATTTTTTCTATAAAGAAGGCATTTCACTGACGATCCAGGATTCGCAGAAACCCGGCATCTACCAGAAAATGCGCAAAGTCATGAGCTCCAGCGAAAATCTGTGGGCGATGATCGGTGCGACTGTGGTGCTGGCCGCCGGCGTATCCCTGGTGGAATTCTCTTGCACGGCTGCTTTCCCGGTCGTCTGGGGTAACCTGCTGGTG
>DATCTV010000047.1 GCA_036567785.1 Desulfomonilia bacterium
AAGAGCCGTAAGCTTATTGATGTAATCAATCAACTTCCAAATATCTTTCCCGGAAGCGTTTCCCCTAATAGATTGGATATATAAATATCATAGATTGTCGATGCAATATTTATACCAGCGATCAAATATTTATAACAATCTAGTAACATATAGTAAATAAATGAATTATAACCTTTCTAGCGGAAGGAGGTGGCAGAGTAAAAGACAGAAAAATCGTAACGTATTCTGACGTAAATAAAATCTAGTAAGATGTAACAATATGTTGTGTATAGGGTTATCGATAAGTGTCGAAATATTTGACGTTTTACAATACAATTGGTGGATCGATTACTGAGGATTGTTCCTGCACGTAGAACAGGGCGGTGACCGGCAAGGCCAGGTGCACGGTGGTCGTCGGTTGTATGGCGGTCTCGCCGATGGTAAATTCAGCTTCCTGCGGTTCGCCGGTCTGAGGATTCCAGATCCTAAAAGCCTTGCTGCCATGTAGAACTACCTGGGTATCGATCGGCTTGTCAGTGGAATTGGGAAAGAAATATACGTCTTTACCTCCCTTTATCTTCTGGATATAAGTCAGCGCACCGTCATAATCGGGACTCTTCTTGAGGAGTAGAATCGGTTGTCGGACGTGCACGTTCCGCAGTGGCAAGACATGATTCAAGGCCCATTGTAGCACCCAGGGCTACTGTTGCGGGAGAAAATCGGCTTGACCTCCCTTCTGTTAGCGCCGGTCAAAAAGGGGGCCAAAAACGCCGGAATAAAATGGTGCCAGGTCAGTTTCAGGCATAGGTCTGCGTATTCTCCTTAAAAAGCGAGACAGAAAGTTCTCCCTACTCCAAAGAAAAAGGCTTTAGAAAAACATTCGAGTATTTCTCCTGCGCAGTCCGGATCTTCGTGAGCGTTGGAATTCAAACTCTGTTTTTCGTATCTGCCTTGACCGTTTCCAATACCAGATAGAGCTTGTCCGCGCTGTTGACCTTGCCCGACACGCACCATACATGGTTTGGCGTGATGATTTGGGCTTTGGTGAAGTCATAGAGCCGATACAAGCGCTTGGTATGCAGGTCTTTCATGACAAACACGACACAGGATGAACATTCCGTCCGGGAGAGCAAAACCAGGTTATTTGCGCTGAAGTTAAACATAGGTAGTTCTTCTCGGAAGATTCGGGGCGCAGCCTACGCAGGCTACGCCCCCTCTGCAGCGCCGATGAGGGGTTAGCCCGCCGGACTCCTCCGGAGAGGGTTATCATCACAGAGCGGCGCCTGATCAGGCGGCAACCCATTTAGGTTGCTGTGCCATTTTTCGGAGTGCGCCAGGTCGGACCGGCCAGGAGGAAAACCTCGGAGTTTTCGACCAGACGATCGGCGATGGCGGCGGCAATGGTGGTATTGAAGAGGATGTTGCCCCATTCGGAGAAAATCGTATTGGTAGTAATAATCGTACTCCGACGTTCGGCGTGTCGGGTGGAGATGACCTGATAGAACAGATTGGAAGTCTGCTGATCCAAGGACAGATACCCTAATTCGTCGACCACCAATAAAAGAGGATCGGTATAGATTTTCAGCTTGCGGACCAGGGAATGATCGGCTTGGGAGGCGACCAGCTGATTGAGCATGTGCATGGCGGGAGTGAACAGGACTCTCAGATTGGCCTGACATGCTTTCCAGCCGAAGATTTTAGACAAGAAGGTCTTGCCGGTACCGGGATTACCGATCAGGATGATATTGGTACCCTGACGGATGAAATCCAGGTCGAGAAGATGCAGAATCTTGCTTTTTATCTGCTGCCTGGACTTGTGATGCTGGAAATGGAACGACTCGATTCCGGGACGAGCCTGCAACTTGGACAAACGAAAGCGGCGTTCGACGGAACGGCTTTGCCGTCCATCGAGTTCCAGGTCGACGAGCCATTCCAGAGTATGGGCCGGGCTGAGGCACTTGTCGGCGGCGTCCGTCAGGATGCGGTCGAGTTCCTGAGCCATGAAGTCGAGATGGAGTTGGGAGAGTTTAGCGGATAAGGATGTCATGATTTATTCCTCCGGGGGAAGAAGGAGAGCGTCATAGTCGAGCAGCGACAGCGGATCGGTCGACAAGGCATTCCATCGAGGATCCTGCAAACGCAGAGGCGGTTGGATGTCCCGGGGCGATTGTTCTTGCAGGAGAATATTGGCGATGTAATCGGACCCAAAGGCGCCCAGGCTTTGCGCTTTGCGAATGGCAACGAGGACGGATTCCGGGCCATATTGTCGCACCAACAGGAGCAGTTCCTGGATTTGCCGGGAGAGAGAACGATCGGTATCGGCCAGATGGCGCAAATAGGATTCTCCCGTTTCGCCGAGTCCGGCGATCAATTGCCGGTGAGCGGCGGAACGTTCCGCGGATGGTCTTTGTTGAAGCAATTCCTTTTCGAACCGTTCTGCGCCGAGGGTTTGTCCCCGTTGCCAGCAGCGGGAGTAACGGGCGACTTCCCGGGCTTGATGGTAGATGGCCACGGATTGAGAATCGGCCCGTACCGTGAGGCGGAATCCGATATAAGCCGGAGGGACGCAGTAGCGATTGCCGTCGAAGCATAAGCGAATGTCCTTGTGTACCAGGGCCAGGGCCGTGTCGCGATAATCCGGCAGCTGAGGCGGAAGCGGAGAGAGACATTCCGGACGAAAGCGCTCCTGGGGAGACTGGCGCGTTTCCCGGTGAATACGCGTATTGGCATACTGCTCCAGCCATTGGCGGGCTTGGGAGTTGACATCGGCCAGATCGGTGAAGGTACGCAAGGGCCAGAAGTTTTGCCGCAGATATTTGATGCTGCTTTCCACTTTGCCCTTTTCCCATCCGGCCGCACGGTTGCAGGCTCGGGGATAAAAATCCAGCTCGCGGGCAAAGGCCAGGAAGCGGGGGAGGAAGCGAACGATTCGGCCGTCATGTTCGGCTACGGCCGTGGCCAGATTGTCATAGAGACATTCTCGGGCCAGGCCGCCCATGAACCGAAAGGCATGTAGGTGGCAACGAACGAAGGTCTCGAAGCATTGGCTATGGGTAAACTCGGCATACATTCGCCGGCTATGACATTCTACACAAGAGAAGGCATAGAGCTTGCGTTTGTCTCCTCGGTAATCCAAGACGTCGAAATGGCCCCAGTCGATTTGAAAACAATCTCCGGGGCCGGATTCGATACGCAGATAAGCACGTGGTGGCTTCCGGATCTGGCGCAGAGTGGCGATATATGTCTGGAGAATGGTTCGGCCACCGGTGAAACCGTGCTCGCGTAGCTTTTGCCTAATGACCACGGAGCTGACCTGAGGACATTGTTCGAGCCACTCCCGGATCCATGCTTTGAAGGGGTCCAGTTTGCTGCTTCGTGGTTTTCGGCACACAGCCTTGGCCAGAGGATTATCCAGGTATTTGTGGACGGTTTTGCGGTTGATATGGAGCTGACGTGCGATCTCCCTTGCGGAGAGCTTGAGTTCATGAGACAGGCGGTAGATTGCTTCGATGGTTTTGGGACCCGTAGACATTGGTTTTCTCCTTCCAGAATCCCTTATAGCTCGGAGGAGCGGAGGAGGCCAAAAGGTTGTTCTTTACAATCACGTCGAGCAGCAGGCGGTTGCCTCCCTAACCGCATGAAATAGCAACACTTGAGGAACAGCCAAGTTGTTCTTTACAATCTCCTCCCATCCCGGGCCACTCATCCAAACCTCAGCGGAGATCTGTTTGACATCGATAGCCAAGTTGTTCTTTACAATCCTGGAGAGCTTACGCTTATGGTTTCGTGTAAGCTGCTTTTGCCGATTGAGCCGGCAATAAGCCTCATGTTGGGAGCGATAATGACGTTGGTATTCCGGATGATTATCGCGCCACTTTCGCTGACTGTCGGTGCAGGATTGACGGTAATCGACGTCGGTGGCGATTTTATGCCGATGGTAATCTCTTCGTCTGCGTCTTTGACAGGCAGGAGATAGGCAAACGGTCTGTCGCGGATGAAAAGGAGAAGGGTTAAACGGATGGTGGCAATAGCAGCAAATAGGTTTCCTGGATTTCATTCTTAAAACTCCGGGTGTAGATTGACCCGGATATTTTTCCCCAGAAGAAATCCATGTTGGAGCCGAAAGAAAGTGGATTCTCTTTATAGAAATATTCTATAGAGTTTTTTACCGCCTCCCCGCAGAGTGATGTTGATGTGAAACTGGTATCCTTCTATTCCGGCAATATTGGCGCCCTTTTAGACCGGTGCCGACAACCTTTCCGGGTCTAGCGATGGATTCGTTGCTGCAGCCACTGTATCCACTCTTCTACGCCCTCCCCGGTCTTGCAGGAGAGGGGA
>DATCTV010000048.1 GCA_036567785.1 Desulfomonilia bacterium
CGTCATCTTCCTGTATCCGTAAAACGGTTTATCCGTGTAGATCTCATCTATCATATTCTTTATCCGGATATCCTCTTCGGATTCCGGAACCGGCTTATAATAAAGATTCGACCGGTTGAGCCCGATAAGCTCGCATTGCTTGCCTATAACTTCAAAAAATCAACTTTATGTGTTTTTTTAAAAAACATTGTATATGAGAATACAATTTACCTGATATAACAGGGCGTTATAACAAATTTTCGCTTCACAAAAATTGACGCATCGAAGATGCGCCCGAAGGGTAAGGGCCAACAATAGCCCGAATCAAAGCAGGTCAAGGAGTGACGCAGCCGAGGAACGAGGCGTACTTAAACGTACGCCGCAGTAACGAGGCAAGGAAGCGACGCAGAGATGCAAAGTTATAACGCCCTTAACGACCTGTATATGGAATTCAGGTACTCCACCACTTCCTTAGATTTAAGTATCGAATTATGGTCCTCATTAAACCCCCTTATCCCGGTGGCGGCCTTTTGCGCGGTGAGATCGAGCTCGCTTGCTATGTCGACCACTCCGTCGTTGTTGCGGCTAAGCATAAGGCTCTCTTTGCCTGAAAAGCCGAAGAGAAGGTAATAACGCATGTCATCAGGCAGGGGCGTTTTCCAGAGCTTTTCAATGTAGGGGCTGCCCGGTATCACATCCCACCAGGAGGGTACGACTTCCGGGGCGTCTTTCGTCCCCATTTCGGCTGCTTCATGCCCGCCCCACGGCGTCGATATCGTTGCATAAAGAGGCATACCGACAGGGCTTTTACGGTTTATCATCTCATTGATGATGCCTTTTGATAACAGCCCACCCATGCTGTGGGCCACAATGCCGATCTGCTTAAACCCGTATTTCACCTGAAGCTCGGTGAGCGCCCTGTAAAACATTTCGCTGGTCGTATCCAGAGGCACCCCGCTGGCATAATATGCCATCCACGGCTGGATGCGCTTTTTGTCCATGTGCTCGATGATATAGCGCCAGTCCCTGGGAGAGCCGTTCGCACCATGGACAAAGAGGACAGGCATGCGAGAAGGATCATAGGGCTCGAGGAAAAAGACGCCTCCGCCCACTTCCCGAACGAACCGGCTCGGTTCCCATTGGCCCATATCTGCATTTTCCTGAGAAAAGCGCGGGTTATCAAGTGTCGTAACCTCATCGAGACTGACCTTAAGTTTGGGATCATTTGCAGACAATCCCATTCCGAGCGTCTTTACGGTTATGGCGGGCATATCTTCCCTTGCCATTGCTCCCATTATTATCTTAATCCCCTCAACTTTCTGATCCGGCTTCACCTTGAGCGAGCCGTTATCCGGGTACAAGCCGAACGGCTCCTGTCCGTCAGGTTCCATATCGCCGTTTTCATCTTCAAAGGCCATCATCCTGTATTCGCCGGGGGCGTTCGCCATAAACTGAAAGCCGCCCCTTCCCTGCATGAACCAGTAGCGCAGAACTGTCCTTTTCGGGTCACCGTCTTTCCATAGGACAACCATAACGGGCTTCACTGCATCTGTTTGAGGTCCGACATCACCTTTTATGAAGCAGAAATTTCCCTTAACAAACGACATGTCCTTCTTCAGTTTTGAAAATCCGCAGCCGGCGCAGGTGAAAAGGACAGCAAAAAGAATCAGACACAGGCACGTCTTCAGTATGCGAACCGTCATGTTTCCCAATTTCATTTTCCGCTTCCCGGATTGATGGAAAATATAATTCACTTCAGCGATAAACATTTTTTCGATGCCCTACCTTTACCACCCAGACGGTAAGCTCCCTATCCTGAATAGAATAGATAATTCTGTATCGTCCCTGACGGATGCGATATTTTTCCTGTCCGGAAAGCTTCTCGTGCCCTGGCGGTCTCGGATCTTTTGCAAGAGCTTCGATGCGGGATAGAATTTTTTGAAGATCTTTCTTCGGTATTGCGCGTAAGTCCTTCTCGACAGATTCCTTGAAGAAAATATTATATCCGGCCATCTTTCTTAAGCCTCTTGATCATTGCTTCATAGCTGATAAGCGGCTCTTTTGCCCTTTCTTCAAATGCGGCGATATCTTCGGCGTCTTCGGCCAGAGATTCCCTAATGGCTTCGTTTACCAGCTTTGAGAGGGACTGCGACGTTTCAAGGGCCTTGAGTCTGAGTGCCTTATGTAATTCAGGGTCCAGATATATGGTGGCTCTCATGGCTGCCGTGCTCATATTATCACCTCCTTTAGCGTTATGGCATTATAGCGTTATAACGTTATAACGGCAATAAACATTTCAAGTGATTTTCAAGAACCTCACGAAGGATGGTGAACAATACAGGGCGTTATAACAAGGCAGGTCAAGGAGTGACGCAGCCGAGGAATGAGGCGTACTCAGTTACGTACGCCGCAGTGACAAGGCAAGGAAGCGACGCAGAGATGCAAAGTTATAAAGCCCTGTGTTAGAGTTCGATCTGGGCCCCCAGTTCAATAACCCTGTTCGGCGGTATGCCGAAGAATATGGTCGGATTGGAAGCGTTTCTCGACATGAATGCAAAAAGCGCTTTCCTCCAGGTTGCCATTTTTGAAGTCCCCTCCGTCAGCAGCGTCTCCCTGCCCAGATAATACGTCGTCTGAGCCGGATCGGTCTCAAGACCTTTCCTTCCCGCAAGCTTCATTATATCCGGCACATTTGGCGACTCCATAAAGCCGTAGTCTGCGATTATCCTGTAAAACCCGCTTCCCAGGTTATCGATCGCCACCCTTTCTTTTTTAGGCACGCTGGGTATGTCAGACGTCTTAATGGAGAGCAGTATCACCTTTTCATGAAGGACCTTGTTGTGCTTGATATGATGAAGCAGCGCAGGCGGTGTACCAGTGGGAGAGACCGTCATGAACACGGCCGTCCCCTCGACACGGTAAGGCTTTTTCTTCGATACGTCTTCCAGGAACATGTCAAGCGGCAGTCTTATTTCATTCAACTTCCGTGAAAGCTGAGAACGGCCGTCCTTCCATGTTGTCAGCAGTGTCATCACAATCCCTGCAACCAGAAGGGTGAACCATCCGCCTTCGCTTATCTTGAATAAGTTTCCGCTTACAAAGGCGAGGTCGAACATCAGGAACAGGCAGAGTAGCGGGACGGCCTTTCTTTTGGGCCATTTCATCGTATGCCTAGCAACCATGAAAAACATAACGGAAGTAATCGTCATGTCCAATGTCACCGCAACCCCGTAGGCACCCGCCAGGCCGCTTGATTCCTTGAAAATAAGCACCACGCCTATGCAGGCAATCATAAGGGCCCAGTTGATTCCAGAGATGTAAATCTGGCCTTCCTGAAAATATGACGTATGCTTGATCCTGAGCCTCGGACAGATACCCAGCTGTACAGCCTGCTGTGTCAGTGAGAATATGCCTGAAATCATGGCCTGAGAGGCAATTATCGTAGCAATGGTTGAAAGTGCGACCATAGGATAAAGAAGAGGTTTTGGGACAAGTCCGTAAAATGGATTGGCCACTGTCTCAGGATTGTTTAAAAGCAGTGCGCCCTGCCCGAAATAATTCAGTATCAGCGCAGGATATGCGACATAAAACCATGCCCTTCTTATTGTGGGTCTTCCGAAATGGCCCAGGTCTGCATACAGTGCCTCGCCTCCGGTAATGCAAAGGACGACCGAACCGAGGATGATTATGCCGTGGATGCTGTTGGTGAAAAAGAAATTAAGGGCGTACAGTGGATTGACTGCTTTGATTATGCCGGGATAATGGAATATTTCCTTTATCCCGAGAACGGCTATCACAAGGAACCACAATATCATGACCGGGCCGAAAATCCTGCCGATGGTTGATGTTCCCCGTTTCTGGAGAAAAAAGAGCAAGAACAGAATTATGCAGGTTAACGGAACGATAAATCTCTGTGCCGCAGTGGTTGCAACATTGAGCCCTTCGATGGCCGACATCACCGATATTGCGGGAGTTATAACTCCATCCCCGTAAAGGAGTGATGCACCGAATATGGCTATTATCACGAGATACTTCCTGAACTTGGGTAAAAGCTGTTCGCTCCCTGCAGATGTAAGTCCCAGAAGAGCGAATATGCCGCCTTCTCCGTGGTTGTCAGCCTTGAGTACGAATGTCACGTATTTTACGCTTATGACTATGGTTATCGCCCAGAAGACAAGGGAAATAACCCCCAGGACATTGACATGCGTAAGGCCTATATTATGAGAACTCCGGAAGCATTCCTTTATGGCGTAAAGCGGGCTTGTGCCAATATCGCCGAAAACTACGCCAAGCGCTCCGATACAGAGTGCGGCTTTTGCAGCGAAGCCTTCAGGCTGAATATTTCCCGCATTATTTGTTATATCCAAACCGGGTCACTCCTGCCACTTTTTCTGTCACATTTCTATCTGCGTTCCGAGTTCAATAACCCTGTTCGGAGGTATACCAAAGAATATCGTGGGATTGGAAGCGTTTCTTGACATGAAGGCAAAGAGCGTCTTCCTCCATTTCATCATACTGGAATCGCCACCGGTCAGAAGCGTTTCCCTGCCAAGATAATATGTGGTCTTGGCCGGATCCGTTTCAATCCCTTTTTTCCCAAGAAGCCTCATTATTTCGGGTATGTTCGGATACTCCATGAAGCCGTAATCGGCAATTACCTGATAGAACCCCTGTCCGAGAGCGGTCAGTGTAATGCGGTCTTTTTTTTCAACCTCCGGGATATCAGAGGTTCTTATTGAAAGAAGTATCACCCTGTCATGGAGCACCTGGTTGTGTTTTACATGATGGAGAAGAGCCGGCGGTGTTCCGACCGGGGAAACTGTCATGAAAACAGCCGTACCCCTGACCCTGGTAATCGGATGCGAAGCAATATCCTTAAGGAACATGTCAAGTGGAAACCTCATTGACAGCAGCTTTCTGGAGAGCATTTCCCTGCCGTCCTTCCATGTTGTCATCAGAACTATTACGATGGCGGCCACCATCAACGTGAACCAGCCGCCGTCCTTGATCTTGAAAAGGTTGCCTGCGACAAAGACCGTATCTATCACGAAGAATAAGGCAATAACAGGAAGGGCCTTTATCCTGGACCATTTATATGTCCTGGTCAGCACTACATAATACATCAGCGTAGTAATGACCATTGTGAGTGTAACCGCTATGCCGTATGCACCAGCCAGCCCTGCAGACCGTTTGAATATCAACACAATACCAATGCATGCTATCATGAGTGCGTAATTGATTCCGGATATGTATATCTGGCCTTCCTTCTGGCTTGATGTGTGCTTGATTCTCAGACGGGGACAGAAGCCGAATTGCACTGCCTGCTGTGTAAGAGAGAACAGCCCGGATATCATGGCCTGCGATGCGATGATAGCAGCCGAAGTTGCAAGGCATACCATCGGATACAAGAAGGGCCTCGGAACCAGCCCGTAAAACGGGTTGTCGGCAACCGCCGGATTTGAGTAAAGAAGCGCACCCTGCCCCATATAGTTCAATATGAGTGCAGGATAGACTATCATATACCATGACATCCTTATGGGTCGCCTTCCGAAATGTCCGAGATCAGCATAAAGCGCTTCGCCTCCGGTAATGCAAAGGACGACAGAACCCATTACTATTATTCCATGGAAACGGTGCTCTGCGAAGAAACGCACAGCATAAACTGGATTCAGCGAATAGAGAATCGAAGGCAACTTTGTTATGTTTACCAGCCCCAATAAGGCAATGGCGGCAAACCAGCCGATCATTACAGGACCGAATACATAGCCTATTCTCGCCGTTCCCCTTCTCTGAAACATGAAAATTCCGAAAAGTACCACACAGGTCAGCGGTACTATATAAGGATCCGCGGCGACCGTCGCAACGCTCAATCCCTCAATGGCCGAGAGGACAGATATTGCCGGCGTTATGATTCCGTCTCCATAAAGCAGTGAGGCGCCTATTATTGCTGTCATCACAATAGCCGCATTGAATCTGGGAAATCTGCTGTTCCTGTCGGATGACGTAAGGCCTAGAAGTGCAAAAATGCCGCCTTCCCCGTGGTTATCGGCACGAAGGATGAAGCTTACATATTTCACACTGACGACCATCGTAAGAGACCAGAATATGAGCGATGTTATCCCCATTATGTTCAAATGGTTTACGGCTATGGGATGAAAACCTCTGAAACATTCCTTTAAGGTATAGAGCGGGCTGGTACCGATATCTCCGAAAACAACTCCCAGGGCGCCTATCACGAGCGGAATCAAGCGACCCGCAGGATTGCGCCCCTCGGATTCATGGGGCCGGTCTTCAGTTTTGCCCCCTTGTTCTGTCTTATCGCTCACGGTTCTGCCCTGCAGATATGTGCATACATTGCCGGCTTTAGCACCATAAACCGCAGGGTGTCAATGTTGAACCGGTCCGGATGCTGTTCTTTCCGGGTGGCTAAATCTTGAGATAATCATAAATAAAATCAGCAAATAATTCATGGCCTCTTTCATTGGGATAACGGGCATCGGCAAGGCACAATTCTGAACTTATCAGGCCTTTTTCAAAGATATAACCGGCCCATAAAAAGTCTATCGGGACGAGATCGCAAAGAAGGTCTTTTGCAACGATTCTGAGAGACCTGTAATAGATGTTTACGGCATCCATCTCATAAGGGTCATCAAATGTGTGAGATGTTGCCAGAACGATGCGCGGATTAAAGAGTTTTCTTGCACGCCTGATCATCCGGACATGGTTTTCCTGAAATTCGGAACGGTAAACCGGCCTGAATGCATCGTCGATGCCGAAATTAAGTAACAGAATATCCGGCCTGAAAGGTTCGATGTCTTCATCGAATGACCAGACTCCTTCAAAGCTTGTCTCACGGTAACGGGATCGGTTAATAAGTTCTATTCCTGATGCCGACAATTTTTCCTTCAGTATGTCGGCATACCCTTTCAGTACACCGTGTCCGGCAGCAATGCTTCCTCCCCTTATAAGAATACGCATTTTATTTTCAGTCTCGAGTTCTCAAAATGCTGAGATCTTCTTAAAGTTAAGAATCGGCCAGCCGTTTAATTTTGCCTGTCTTTTCAGTCTGAAATCGGGATTCACGGCGACAGGATGGCCGACGGAACTCATGACGGCAAGATCAAAATTGGAGTCTGTATAAAAATAGCTGCTGCCAAGGTCTATATCGTTTTCTTCTGCCCATGAGAGCGTGTATTTAAGCTTGCCCTCGCCGTAGCATAACGGTTTTACAAGTCTGCCAGTCAGAAGGCCCTCCTTGATCTCAAGGCGAGTACTTATGATTTCCGGCACATCGAGCGCCCTAGCAAGGGCCCGGACAAAAAATTCGGGACCGTTCGAGACAATTGCAAGCCTGTGTCCTTTTCTCCTGTGTTCATTGATCAGTTCCACACCCTCCTTATAGAGGTGATTTTTGACCATCGTTTTGAACCAGAGGTCGGCAAACAGATCCATGTCTTCCACACTAAGGCCCTTGAGCATGCTTATATTCGCTTCGTACCATTCGTCTATCTCGAGCAGCGTGAGTCTGTAGAGCAGAATCTTATATATGCCGGTCAAGAGGTGGCTCAAGCTTACCAGTCCCATTCTTTTTGCAAGCACAACGGAAGAGTGACCGGAATTTACCCATATGAGGGTGTGATCCATATCAAAAAGGGCGGCTGTCTTACTCATACGAAAACAGGCTATCAGGTTTCTTACAGCTTGTACTCATACATCCTGTGAATCTTTGCTATTTCTCCTCTGAGCGTATTTACATTGCTCAGCATCCTGGCCGTCACTTCCTGAATCTGGACCATTTCCAGGCTTTTGAATCTTGTATGCGCGCGTATGGTCTTTTCCATTTCCGAATAAAGGAGCATGTTGGCGCCGGTTCCCTGATATTCGGGCAGGATGCCCATACCGTTTATCAGAAGTATGTCGGTTCTGTTATATTCCCTCAACAACCTGAAGATGGACAGGGGATTAAGCTTTCCCCTGCTCTTCTGAATAGCACCGGAAAGGTCATAAAACCCCAGCAGGAAACCCACCACTTTATCACTGTGAAGCACGACCTTTATGAGCTCCGGACGCGCGACCGTCATGAGTGATTTGACGACACAGTCGATTTCTTTGGGCGTAAGCTTGTAATTCCCTGCATGGTCGCTCAGCGTTCTTATGAATACGTCAACTATTGAAGGCGCCCATTTTGCGAGCTCCTTCTTGTTTTTCGCCTGCAAAATACTGAATCCGCCCTTATTCAGAAGCTTGTCGGCTGCGTCTTTTATGACCTGTGGAAGTTCTGCCGATGTAGGCAGGATGTAGGAATAGTTGTCCAGATACTTTTTAAAACCGAATTCCTCGATTCGTTCATTGTAATATGGGTGGTTGTACATCATCATCGTCATGGCGGCACGTTTGTCATATCCATGAACAAGGTAGCCGCAGCCGGATACCCCGCCAAAACCGATAGGACCGATTATACTTTCAAGCCCTCTTTTCCTGGCCCAGTTGACTGATTCTTCCATGAACGCGTTAACAACTTCCTGATCATCGATGAAATCGCAGAAAAAAAAGTATGCGCTGTTCTTGTTGTGTGTCCTGTTGTATCCGCCGTTTTCAAATACAAATATCCTTCCTGAGGGAACACCGTTCCTGTATGCCGTCAGAAACTCACCCTCGGTATGCTCGAAAACCGGGTGCTTTCTGTCTATGAACTGTTTCATGTCATTATTGAACCATGGAACCCAGCAGCTGTTTCCTTCATAGATGGGAAAAGGCACTTTGATGAAATCCATGGCCTCTTTTGTATTCGAAGAGGTTAAAGTCTTTATCTCTATAGAATTTTTGCCCATAATAAAATTCTGCCCCTTGCGGAAGATATGAAGTCAAAGAGATACTACCAAGAAATAAAAGAAGCAAGCACCTATTGGATATAATAAATGAGATATTCTGAATTCAAGCCGGTCTGGATTTTAAGACCTGACCGGCTTGAGCCATTGCTTATTCGAACAGAGCTTATATTTTCATGGTCTGGCCTCGATCTTCTCCCACATCCTTATATAGGCTTCGGCGGAATTGAAAAGGGGCTTCAGGTCCTCATCGGTAAGACCTACATTCCTGACTTCCTGTATAAAATCAGGTATCAGGCCATAATTTGCCAGACCGTCATAGTTTATGTCGAACACCCTGTTCCCGGTTCTCAGATGGTCTATAATTCCTGTTCCGGCATATGGCGCGAAAGGATATGAGACCTTTGGCGCTTCGTTCTCCTGCTCCCCTGTACCCGAACAAGCCTTTTCTCCAAAACGGGGCGAGGGCTCGGTAGCAAAACCGTTTACATCCGTGCTCAGGGGGACACCTACAAAATCTCCATCTTCTTCGATTACATCACAAATGTACTTGTATACATTAGCCCAGTTCCTTGATGATATCTTGCAGTGGGGTCCATTGATGTACTTGTTTTTAATTCCTTCATCACCCTGTATCAGTATCGGCGCAACAATCCCTCCAAGCCTGTGTATGCGCCTGATCTCATCAATAGACTTGCTGGCCTCATCCCCCTTTCCTTCAACAACAGCGGCATGGCTGGAAACGAGAGGGTAGTCATTATCTTCTGCAATTTCAAGCACACCTTCATGAACCCTATCATCCACATAACCGTTTAATGTCCTGAAACTCATATGATCGATCTCTATTATCATTTTTCTTTTCATCATCTCAGTTATAAAGAATTTTCCGAGATCGGTAAGGCCCCTTGAATTGCAATATGCCTTCCCTTCAGGATATTCAGGGTAAACAGGCAACACAACTCCCAACAGATTGAACAGGGAGGTGACAAACGGGTTGGACCCTTCCGGATACGTTATGGAAAGCTCCTTGTATGTAAATACTTCCAAGGGCGAAAGCAGGTCAGGATACTCTTCAGGTGTAGGACATTCACATGGTTTAAAATATTCATGTTCATTATTCCTTATCTTGTTCCCGAGATTGTAGATTCCGGGAACGAACATAGCTGTACCTCCGAAGGCATTATTGAAGCCGTGTAACGGGAAGATGCTTCTCACTCCGAGGCTGTAATAGTAATCGAGCTGTGTCCTTATTATCTCCTGGGCTTTTTTAATTTCAGCTTCCCTTTCCTTATCTGATTTAATCCTATCGATGTCAGTCCTTATGTTGAAGATCGTGGCGACCTCTATTCCCAGTATTACAGCGAGTTTTCCCCTGCTGATAACCTCTCTGGCCTCTTCGGGTGAATAGACTATCCTGAACCAGCCCTTGCTGGGACCCCCGCATTGAGCATCTATATACTGTTCCATCTGCTTGATGTGAACAAGCTGCTTGTCAACTGTATTCATGTCATCACACGTATAGCCCGGCAACTGGCCAGCAATCTTGCATAATACTTCATTGTTGACTGCGAGATTTACCATGAGTCTTAATCCGGCAGACCAGGATCGCTCGAGCCATTTGTAATATACCATCTGATGTGTCGGAGAGTCAGGACCCGGCCAGTACTTGAAATCCGGCCAGCCGCTAGTGTCATGTTCTGTAGTGCCGTTTGCCACCGATTCGATTAGATCCTTGCTGCCGTTTTTACCGTGCAACTCCGCGCAATCCGGCAATGCTTTCGTTATGCCCAGAGGATGGAACATCTTCCCCCACACGACCTTCCCTCCGAACCCTTCGTTGCCAGTCATATGAACATGGGGATCGGCAAAGCCTATGATTTTATCACCTGCGGGGTTAGCAGGAAACTCAACCTTTGCGTTAACCTCTGATTCCGGGAATGTACTGCATCCCTTTCCCTGCTCAATCAAGAAGCTGCACGAAGAATCCATGACGTCAGCGAGCTGGAGTTTTCCCGATGCGGCTACAGTAAGCCATTTCTGAGTACTTTTGGACTTGATTGCGAATACACCGCTTTCGATCTTTTGAAGCTCCCATTCGGAGCTGCTTCTCGGATCGGGATAGCTTATTACTGCCGAACCGTCACAGGCATCGAGATAACGCCCCCTCCTGTCCTGGAAAATATAGACACCAAGCGCAGAAGGCTTCATGAAAAAAACCTCTGCTTCGGCCTCATCACCCGTTTCCGCCGAATAAATTGAACCTGCTGATTCTAGGTATCTGCCGTTTGCTGGCGAAAAAACAGTGAAGCATCCGTTTGCAAAATCATAGATTGTCCTGTCGGTCTTCGGATAATTGTTGTCCTGACTGGAGGCTTCTTCGGTCAATGGACTGTCGGTGCCGGAAGGGCTGTTGCTGCAAGACATCAGAAGTAATGACATCATGAAAATTAAAACAAATATTGCAGGATTCTCTCGAATATCTTTGCATAAATACTGTATTCTCATATGCATATCCCCGTTATCATAATATTTGGCGTCTTAATTTCCAATATTTAAGATATTGATATCAATAAATATGCCAATCTCAAATGTTTGTATTAACACAGCATAATACCACACAGAAGGTAAAAAGTGGAATATTCTTTCTTTCAAGCAATAGAATATTATTCCATTATTCAAAAAGCAAAGCTTAATCCTTTCAAATATACCTCCTGTATTTGCGCCTTGACATAAATACCACTTATGGTATTAAGTTTAAAGTGTTACTTTAAACATTAACTTAATATGCTACAGATGGAGGCAATTATGTCCAAATTGTTCACCCCCATAAGAATCGGCGGAATGGAGTTAAAAAACAGGATCGTGATGCCGGCCATGCATCTCATGTATACGCCTGACGGATATGTCACTGAAAGGCTTACATCATTTTATTCCGAGCGGGCCAAGGGAGGTGCGGGGCTTATAATCGTCGGGGGATGCGGCATCGACGAATACAGCGGCGGAAGCGAACTTATAGGCATAAGCCGTGATGAATTCATTCCCGGACTCAGAAAACTTACCAACGCTGTCAGAATAAACGGGTGCCGGATCGCCGCTCAGCTTTACCATGCAGGCAGGTATGCATTCTCACCCCTGATTGGCAGGGAATCCATAGCACCTTCGCCTGTGGCTTCCAGGCTGACAAAAGAGGTCCCTCGAGAAATGAGCATCGATGATATTAAACGAACAATAAACAATTTCGCAGCCGCTGCCGCAAGGACAAAGGCTGCTGGATTTGATGCAGTCGAAATAATCGCCTCGGCCGGCTATATAATCTCTCAGTTTCTGTCGCCGGTCACCAACTTCAGAAAGGATGAATACGGAGGAAACATTCAAAACAGGATGCGCTTCGGTCTTGAAGTAGCTCGGGCGGTCCGCGATTCCGTCGGAATTGATTATCCTGTGATCTTCAGGATAGGCGGAAATGATTTCGTCCCGGGAAGCAATACGAATAAGGAATCACGCTTATTTGCCCTGGAACTGGAAAGGGCGGGCGTGGATGCCTTTAATGTAACCGGCGGATGGCATGAGACGAGAGTGCCGCAGATACCAATGGAAGTACCTCCGGGGGCATATGCATATCTGGCGCAGGGAATAAAAAGCGCGGTAAACAGACCTGTAATTGCATGTAACAGGATAACGAGTCTTGGCCTTGCAGAAGACATACTTGTACGGGGTTCGGCTGACCTCATAGGTTTTGCAAGAGGACTGATAGCCGACCCTTACATGCCGGCAAAAGCCTTGGAAGAGAGATTCGACGAAATCACACCATGCATCGGGTGCAACCAGGGCTGCCTAGACCATGTATTCTCGCTTAAACCTGTTGAATGTATGGTCAATCCAAGGGCTGGAAGGGAAAATGAGCTGTCCCTTTCTCTGAAAACAGCCTTGCCCAAGAAGGTTATCGTTGCAGGGGGCGGACCTGCCGGTCTTGCTGCGGCAAAAGAAGCCGCTTTATGCGGGCACAGGGTTACTCTATATGAAAAGTCGTGCGAACTGGGCGGACAGCTGAAAATCGCAGGCGCACTGGAAGAAAGAAGGGATTTTGCCAAGCTGGCAGAAGTCATGGCTAGACAGGCCGTTGATGCAGGATGCGATATAAGGACATCGACAGAAATAGATCCCGGAACCATAGCAGTGGAAAACCCTGATGCAGTGATTCTTGCCTGCGGCGGCAAGCCCCTTATCCCGCCTATACCGGGCATTGAAAATGGGAACGTGGTAATGGCATGGGATGTACTCTCAGGCAAGGCGGATACGGGAAAAGACATAGTCGTCATCGGAGGGGGCGCCGTTGGAATTGAAACTGCCGTATATCTTGCAAAGAAAGGCACTATAGACAATGACACGCTGGCATTTCTTTTCCTTAATGATGCAGAAGAAACTGAAGTTTTACGTAAGGCAGCGACAACGGGCATAAAAAGAGTCCGGCTTATTGAAATGCTCCCGAGACTTGGAGCCGATATAGGCATATCCACAAGATGGGTGGAACTCCAGCTCTTGAAACGTTATGGCGTTGAAACCATGACCGATACCAAAGTTGCCGGAATATTGCCTGACGGCATAATTGTCGAAAGCGGTGGCATACAGGAATCAATCAGCTGCGATACGGTCGTTATTGCAGCAGGAACACAGAGTGAAAACAGCCTCATCTCAAAGCTCGATAAAAAGACCCGAGTGATTATAGCAGGAGACGCCAAGAAGCCTCGAAAGGCCATTGATGCGATCAGGGAGGGTTTTTTTGCAGCAAGGGAACTGAGCAGCTGAACTATTTGTTCTTTAACAGGCTCTTCCTGATATTATTTTCAACCGTACGCTGGAAGAGCCTTTTCAAGACATATCCCCTTATGGTGTCGGCAGACTTCGTAATTTCTGATGTTATCCTGATATTTTCCTCTTTTGATTTGCCCTTTACGACATCCTTTCTCAGGGCCATTTCATGATCCATGAGCGCCCGGCCGATCTGGACATAAAAATCAAGCTTTCTGATATTAATACCAAGTTCACTCATCCTTTTAATTATGCGGCCGAACCTTATGTCGTCGGCATCATACATCCTTTTTTTGCCTTCCTGCATAAAAGGCATAAGAAGTCCGGCGGCTTCGGCCTCTTTCAACTCGTCTTCCATCAGACCGGTCTTGATGAGAAATTCAGTCCGGCTGGTTAGAGTTTCAGTCCCGTCACCGAAAACTGCATGTTCGATCGCCTCCGCTTCTGAAACACTCATACCGTCATCTATCCTTCTCATGATATTCCTGATGACGGTTAGCGGGTAAAACTTCTTTTCCTGGAAATGCCTGACTGTCTTAATCCTTTCAATGCATGCCTCGTCATAGTAGGACATGTTCCTGTTTTTTCTTTCAGGTTCGGGAAGCAGCCCTTCCCTGACATAATAGCGTATGGTCGATGCGGCCACTCCGCTCTTTCTTGAAATTTCGCTTATCTTTATTCCCAAGGTTCCCTCTTTAGAGTGTGAAGTTGTACTTTTGATATACCATTGAGAAGACGGTGTCAAAACATGACAGGGAAATAAGCGTTTTCATTTTTGTTTATGAATGCAAGCTGTCAGACCGGCAGCAGGAATTGCTTCAAGCCTTGCCCCCGGCTTTTTCAAATGAGAAAATTATATACTATCGTAAAGACAGCAAGCCGGTATGCCCAAGTATAAAGCTGTTTTCTGTCCAATTGCTATCGCTGCGATCAGTGCGACTTCTGTCGCTCGGCCTCAGAATCGACCTTCGTAACGCCGGAAGAAACAACAAGCTCGCCTTCCTTCAGCCCTCCAGTCACCTCAACTTGCGAACCGAAACTGATGCCTGTTGTTATCGTCCGTGCTTCGAACTTTCCTCCGCCCGTTTCAACAAAAACAACTTTGCGTCCGTCCTTGTCGATTATTGACTCCAGAGGAACGGCAAGCCTGGTTCCCATATCAATTTTAATCTCAGCAGATCCCTGCATCCCAGGCCTCAAACCGTTATCAGAATTTGAGATGCGCATGTTTACCTTTGAAAGCTTGCCTATAACCCCTGACGGAATGACGGTTTCTGTCTTTGTTTTGAATATCCTGTTCGGATAGGCGTCGATCAGTATTTCCGCTTCCTCGTCTTTTTTAATAAGAGGCATATCCGCATCAGCTACTTCTCCTACGAACATGACAGTGCTCAGATCCGCTATTGTAATCAGTTTGTTTCCTTCTGAAACTGAATCTCCCTTATTTATAAATTTCTTAACTATATACCCTGTAACCGGACTCATGATTTTAATATTTCTTGAGTATATGCCTGCCTTTTCAATCTGGCTTATAAGTTCATCGCTTATACCCATCTGCCTGAGTTTTTTTCTGGCAGTCTCCGCTTCAGCTTCTGATAAAGAACCGGGTCTGGTCGCGGCAATCAGCTCCTGCTGGGCTGCGAGGATCTCCGGACTGTTTATTTCTATCAGCAGATCACCTTTTTTTATGTATTTGCCCTCTTCGGCAACAACCGACTCAACAACTCCTTTAATATTTGTTTCAACCTCGGAAATATTTTCGCTGTCATAATCAATCTTCCCCTGTACCTTGACTGTCTTTCCGAATTTGAGTCTGTTAATTTCAGTTTTCCTTATGCCCATTAATCTCTGGTCTTCATCCGATATTAGAATCTGCGGTTTATTCAAATTGACAATCTTTTGCGGTACCACAGGAAGTGGCTCCTTCAGCGGGACAGCCTTTTTCATAAGAGCGTTGCTTACTAAAACTATTACAATAACTGCAGCTATTATCGATATGCCAATTATTACAGCCCTTCTGTTCATACCTATACCTCCGGGATATTCAGACAGATGCAAGGCTCGTTTTCAATTCTAGGACAGAGGTTGCCAGCTTAATGCAAATCCGTCAAGCACCGCATTTATCTAGTTGATTCTATTTAATTCTTTTTTCATCTTTATATTTAACAATTCTTTGAGTATATAAAATATTTAACAATAATGCAGGAGGAAATCATTATGGGTAGAGATGTGTACATTTTCAACGCAGGCCCGGCTGTTCTTCCCGAACCGGTTCTGGAAGCCACAAGCAAAGCTGTCCTCAACTTCGCCGGAACTGGCATGTCCATCATGGAGGTGAGTCACAGGTCTAAACCATTCGAAGAACTGTTGAACGACACAATAGCTCTCGTAAAGAAAGTTCTTTCCATACCTGATAACTACAAGATTTTGTTTTTGCAGGGAGGAGCCAGTCTTCAGTTTTCAATGGTGCCGCTCAATCTGCTCGGAGAAGGCCAGATTGCAGACTATATAGATACCGGAAGCTGGTCGTCAAAGGCTATCAAAGAAGCAAAGAAAGTGGGCAAAGTAAATATAGCCGCTTCAACCAAAGAAGAAAAATATGTAAGAATTCCGGAACCATCGGAACTCAAGCTTACAAAAGACGCGGCATACTGCCACCTCACATCGAACAACACTATATACGGTTCCCAGTGGCAGAGTTTTCCAGATACCGGCAGCGTCCCCAAGGTATGTGACATGTCATCTGATATCCTGTCCAGAAAGATCAATGTATCCGATTTCGGACTCATCTACGCAGGCGCACAGAAAAATGCAGGTCCTGCCGGTGTAACTCTTGTAATCATAAGGGAAGACCTTATAGGCAAGGCCCCGGAAAATATTCCCACGATGCTTGACTACAAGATACATGCTGAAAACAATTCCCTCTACAATACACCTCCATGTGTGGCTATTTTCGTTGTCCATGAAGTCATGAAATGGATCATTGACCTGGGCGGATTGACGGAGATGGAAAAGATCGACAACAAAAAGGCAGCTATAATTTATGATGTTATTGACAACAGCTCTTTCTACAAGGGAACCGTCCAGAAGAATTCCAGATCCAGGATGAACATCCCGTTCAGGCTCCCGACCGAAGACCTTGAAAAGGAATTTCTTGCCGAATCAGCCAAAATAAATCTTATCGGCCTCAAAGGCCACCGCTCCGTTGGAGGAATAAGGGCCTCGATGTATAACGCCCTGCCGGTTGAAGGTGCCCAGAAACTGGCGGATTTCATGGTCAAGTTTGAAAAAAGCCATTCATAAACTTTAATAAGGGCGGAATTGGATTCCGCCCTTTTCTATCTGTCAATCTTAATCGAATCAATGATCTTTCTGATTTCATCCCGTTTGCAGTTCTTCTCGTCCTGCCTTGTGTTCGCACTGAACATGAAGACATGATCACCGCGGGGAATAACCCATATTTCCGAACATGAAGGATACGACTGTCCATCCTCAGTTTTCATAATTGTATTGAAGCGGATATAAGCCCCGCTCATCCCGTCGATTTTAGCATCCACAGGTCCCTTAATAATCTTGAAGCCGTCAAAGAAATCCCCCATGGAGGCAGTCATGGCGGACAGTATCTTTTTAGGATTTGTCCCCTTGTATTGCCCTGCAGGCTTTGCATCGATTTTAAACGTAGGGTTCAGGTCTTTATAGGGTTCAGGGTATTTCATAATGACTATCATCGGCACATCAGCCATCCTGAGCGAGAGCTTTTTCAGCTCTTCATCCTTCATTTTTGAATTCTTCAGATTTTGATAATTCTGGTCTATACCCATATAAAGCCAGTCTGCAGGCTTCGTAATGCTGATGCCGGCACATGGATTCCTGAATGTATCCGAATCACCGGCATAACTAAGGGCCGGAAAAATCAATATTAGAAGTAAAGAAACATACGATCTGGACATAAAGACCTCCCGTTTTTCATATCTTTATTAACGTCATTTTGCTCTCAAATAATAAACCCACATTTTGCGTTAGCCATATGATTTAATCTGAAGCAGTTGACGTAAGATAGGATAAGTGCTCCTATTTTTGTTGCTTGAAGACAAAAAGGGAGGAGCACTTAAAAGTGAAGCTAAATGATAGTAGGAAAAGGCAGT
>DATCTV010000049.1 GCA_036567785.1 Desulfomonilia bacterium
TAGCAATCCCATCTTACTTCTGATAAGTTTGTCTTCCGTACCCATTAGCTTTCTCCTTTCTGATTTTGTTTTATTTCCCCTCAGAAAGAATAGCTCGTGGGTACTTCCTTTTCAATTACCCAACTGTCAGATTTGATCGGAACTAATACAACTGACAGGATAGTCGGCAGTTTCTGTCCTACACCCTCCTGCGTTTCATTTTCAATGTCGTGCTGTCAATAATATCGTCAAAGAGCATCGCATGCTTGGTTTCAATAACATTACGTATTCGCTGAAGAGATCTTGCCTCGATCTGCCTGACCCGTTCCCTGGTGACACCGATTCTCAGTGCAATATCCTTGAGCGTTGCAGGCGGATCGGCAAAAAACCGTTCTTTTAGTATAAATATTTCCCTGTTTGATAATACCTGCGGTTCAGAGGATATGATGTTCATTAAGAATGTCTGGCGTTCCTTGCATACATATGCATGTTCCTGATCCGGTGTTTCATCAAGCATATGGTCAAGAAGTTTGTCGTCTTCGTCATGATCCCTCGACAGGCTGCAGTCGAGCGAGACAAGACCCTTGGCATGGGAAAGAATGCCCGTGTGAGTCTGATAGCTCTTGTAGATATAATTCTTGATGTATGCCTTTATCCACCAGATTGCGTAGCATATAAAACGCACGCCTTTATCCGGATCGAACCTGGTGATGGCTTTTACCAAGCCCATATTGCCTTCCTGGATGATTTCAAGCGGACGATAACCCAGGTGGAAATAGGACTGGCTGATTTTCATGACGAATCGCAGATTGGATGTTATGATTTTCTTACCGGCCTCTTCGTTGCCTTCTCTGTACTTTATGGCCAGTTCCTTTTCTTCCTCTCGAGAAAGAATAGGATAATCCTTGATTCTCCTTGTGTAAATCTCCAAATCTGAAGAAGAACACCTGCCCCCCATAGACCCTCCTTCCCCAGTATCATTGTGACATGTTATATTGTATTACAACATTAGTACACAAAATGCACAATGTCAATAATTAATTTTAATCCAATGGATCAATGATTACATCTCAAATAATATTAATGTGTTAAATAAATATTAAATTATTATAATTTAACTATATTTCACAATAATGAATCATGCCTCATAATTTAAATGAAAGAAACAGATTATAATAATCGGCTTAATCCTTATTTTTCTCTGCTCGCCAGCTTTTAAATCCTCCGATTATAGCAGGCATAACTGTTATTATTATTATTGCCATTACAACCAGGGTAAAGTTCTTTTTTACAATGGGAATGTTCCCGAAATAATAACCGGCAAAGATAAAAGTGAACATCCATGATATGCCGCCTGTGATGCTGAAAAGCAAGAATTTCGAATATTTCATGGTACCGATTCCTGCCACAAACGGTGCAAAGGTACGGATGATAGGCATGAATCTGGCGAGTATTATAGTCTTGCCCCCATGCTTCTCGTAGAACGCATGTGCCCTTTGCAGATAAGCCGGGTTGAAGAAACGGGATTTTTTAAAATGAAAAGCCTTTGGTCCTATCCATCTTCCGATCCAGTAATTGGTGTTATCTCCACAAACGGCTGCAAAAGTAAGGAGAATGAACAGATTGATATGTGATAACGGACTGCCCGGAAGGGCTGACAGTGCACCGCCCGTAAACAGTAATGAGTCTCCCGGAAGAATAGGCGTCACGACAAGTCCGGTTTCACAGAAGATCACGATAAAAAGAATCAGGTATGTCCAGGCATGATAATCTCGTATTACATCGGCGAGATATATATCAAGATGAAGAAATATATCGACAAACTGCATTATCAGTTCCATTCTTTTTCTCCGAAGTCTTTTTTCGGATATATATTTTAAAGGTATTTACGTTGCAAGGAATGTATTGAATTGTTACAAAAAAATAATGACTGGCGATATATTGAAACTTGATGTTGAAGGTCTAATTTTCGGGGGGAAAGGCTTTGCCAGAACAGATAACGGCCAGGCCGTTTTTATTTCTCAAGTCGTACCCGGGGAAACCATCTATGCAAAGATTGTAAGGGAACATGCATCATATCTTGAAGGCATACCTGTTCACATAATCAAAACCTCTCCCGACAGGGTTGAACCTTTGTGTGAGCATTTTTCATCATGTGGCGGATGCGACTGGCAGCATATAAAATATTCAGAACAGGTCAAGTGGAAAGAGATTATAATGAAAAATCATCTCAGGAAGGCTCTTTCAGAACAGGATACTGAATATTATACTCCTGCAATCTCCTGTAAAGAATATGAATATCGAAGCCACATACAGCTTCAATGCAATTCAAAATCAATCGGATTTTATAGAAAGAATACAAATGAGATTATCGATATCAAAGATTGTCCGATTGCGGAAAAGAAAATAAGAGATATATTGCCTTTTCTAATAAAATGTATATATAATTTAATATTAAGAAGTAGAATAAGAGCAATTGAATTGTTTGCCCTTGGGAATACGGTACAGATTATTATTCATTCCGGGCAAGAGGTAAGTAAGAAAGCATTAATAGAGATTTCAGGAGCATGTAAAGATTTAAGCATATCTGGAGCAGTAATTGTTAATATGGCATCGGGTAGCATGAAAGTCATCGGAGATGGGTGCTTTGTATATGGTGTGGAAACAAAAATGAGGAGATTCAGCATAACGGGGGGACTCGGTGGATTTGTCCAGGCAAATCTTTGTGTAAATCAAATGATGGTTGAGCATGTAGTCGATTTGGTAAAAGGTTCTGAGAACGTCCTTGATCTCTTTTGCGGCTGTGGAAATTTCACTGTCCCTGTGGCTTCAGTCAGCAGAAAAGTCACCGGAATAGACCATGACAGAAGACTTACAGATTTTGTTTCAGAAAATGCAATCAATAACTGCCTGGATAATGTTCAAGTAATAACCTCTGATTTGGGAAAAAGCCTCGACCTGAAGAAACTGAAAAAAACAAGGTATGATACGGTAATAATGGATCCGCCAAGGACTGGCGCTGCGGGATCAATCAACTTCATCAGCAGAATAAATCCGGAAAAAATTGTTTATGTGTCATGCAACACTTCAACGCTTGCAAGGGATATGAACCTTTTAGAGAAATCAGGATATTGCCTGAAATCGCTCAGAATGTTCGATATGTTCCCGCAGACATATCACATAGAAACAGTTGCTTGTTTGGAACAACAAGAGAAATAAAAAAACAACATATTAGGAGGTTTTATATGAGGAGCAGGAGGAATTTATTTTATTTATTGGCTGTACTTCTGGCATTCGTTTTTTCTTCAGGTTTCCTTGGCTTCTGTGTTGGGTCGAATTATAAACCATGCACGATCGAATTCACCAGTCCGCCTAACGGAACCATTCTGGCTCCGGGAACGACCGATGTCGTGATCAAAGGTATTGTAAAAAGCGGAGACAGCAAACCTCTCAGTTTGACAAATAATGGAAAAACTGTTGCCTTTGATAAAACTACAGGGAAATTTCAATATACGCTTAAGCTTGACCAGAACAGTATATACACAACAACCACTTTTCAGGTTACTGATTCAAAATACATTGTGAATAAAGAAAGAATTTCATATGCAATAGGTTATTCTGCTCAACCTGGGGCATCAGGGGTAGTGGATAATGCGCTCAGGCTAATGCTGACAGAAGACCTTCTCGGCCAGGTCGTAGATGCGGCTGCAAGCTTTATGAATACATGGAAGAATGACCTTGTTTACGGATGGAATAATGGGCTTTACGGTTCTCTGGACCCTGCAAGTCCTTTTGCAGGAATTACTCCGATATTGCCTATTCAGACGAACGTGTCCGATGGTATGAACGGCTATATCAGAATTGATCCTCAAATGTCCGGTAATGACAAAGGCTACATCAACATCGGAAATATCTCAATTGATTCAGATATCAAGGCGGACAGGACAATTTCGACTCAGATGTCCATTACACCAGAAGCCTGGGTGAATCCGAACGGCGGAAGAGCAAAGGCACTTTTTGTACAGGGTCACTATCGTACATATCCTCTGGGAATAGAAACAAGGATTCATTTCAATCTGAAAGCCGACAGCGTTAATATTTCAAATGCGAAACTGAAGCTGAGCGTCAACTCGAAGAATAAGATAGTGGCAACCATAGACTTGTCTCATGCCTCTGTCAGCCTGGGAAATCCAGAAATCGAATTCGGTATCCTGTCTATTCCAAGCTGGTTTGTAAGTTTTATAATCGACATAGTAAAGTCCGATATATTGTCCAAACTTGTCGTTGATACCGAGCTCATCGACATTAATTCTCTTGCCGGAAATATTTTGGGAATCAACATAAACGGCTGGCCGATGGATAAAACCAACCTTTATTCTGCAACTGAAAACGATATAACAATGGATCTCGGTCTTGGTTCCACACTTGCCGATCCATCAGCCGAAGTCCAGATACCTGGTCTCAATATGTTTTATTCCACGCCGTTTGACCAGCTTCCTCCTCTTCAGATAGCAGGTAATGAAAATCTGATCATGGCTATAAATGACGACCTCATCAACAATATCGTTTTCAATGCACTGCAGGCCGGATTACTGAAGGATCTGGATATTTCGGAAGAATTCAAAGCACTGGTCAAGAGTATAATGCCCCGTGATAATATTGAGTGCTATGTTACCATAACAACTCCACCGATTGTTGACTTCTCAGGCAACTATTCCGACACGCTGGGAATAACTGATGTGGGAAGGATTATTGTCAGGAATGTAATACTGGAGCTCCATAATGTATCGATCATTGCACCGAAATATCCCTGCGTACTCAGGGTAAGTGCGGATCTTGATCTGGTGCTGAAGCTTATTTTGGGACCTGACGGCAAAACTATTAGAGGTACTATTGATACTGATAACTCAGAAGCCGCTGTTCTTACTTTCCTGTACACGAATTCAACAACCTCAGCCATTCTCCCGACCATCAAGGATAAGATCGGTAAGGAAATAACATCTCAGCTCAAGGGTGCCATCGAGAAAATGCTTAACTTCTCGATACCTGCAATACCTGTTTACGGCCAGTCCATTGGTCTTGAACTCAAAGGTACTGAATTGGCCCAAAACAGCATTATTGTGAAGGTTAAATTAGATATTGCCAGGTAACATTCAAAAATAAACGGCAGGGAATAATTTGCCCCCTGCCGTTTTCTTTTTTCAATCTGGATATTTGTATCAGTGGAATGTATATTGTCTATCAATGAAGATAGGTATCATATGCAAAGAAGATAATACTCAAGCACTCTTGCAGGCCGCGAAGGTTGCCGAGTGGCTGGAAATCAAAAAAATCCACTGCCTTTATGAAGACCATATGGCCGCATGCATGGATAAGCCCAAAACTGATAACGTGTGGACGGGCGCTGATGTAATGGTGGCAATCGGAGGAGACGGCACAATCTTAAGGACGATAAGGATGTCACTTCCAAGGGAAATCCCTATCCTCGGCATACACATGGGATATCTGGGCTTCCTTACAGAAGTAACCGAAGAAAGGGCTTTTGAGGCAATCGAAGCAGTCCTCAACAATAAATGCGTCAGGGATGAAAGGATAATGCTTGAAGCCCGCCTGATAAGGGGGACCGATGAGATCATCAGGCAGAATGTCATCAATGATGTCGTATTGAACAAGGGTGCCCTTGCAAGGATTTTCGACCTCGAGGTCTGGGCAGATTCAACATTTATAACATGCTTCAGGGCTGACGGCCTTATAGTATCGACGCCTACCGGTTCGACTGCCTACAATCTGGCTGCAAACGGCCCCATAATTCATCCCAAGGTGGATTCCATCATACTGACGCCAATCTGCCCTCATGTCCTTTCTAACAGAAGCATAGTCTTACCTGTTGACCAGGAGGTCACTCTAGTCGTCAATCCCAAGAAGGAATCCGGAAGCGTTTACCTCACGCTTGACGGCCAGAAGGGCATGCCTCTGATGATGGGCGATCACGTAATAGTCAAACGTGCGAAAGAAAAGGCAATATTCTTAAGACTTCCTGACAGGGACTTCTTCCAGATCCTGAGAACCAAACTTAAATGGCAGGAAAGATGATTGAACTCCTCAAGATTTCATCCCTTGCAGTATTTGATGAAGCGGAAATCGAATTTGGAGAAGGCCTTAATTGTATCACAGGCGAGACGGGTGCAGGAAAATCATTGATAATAAAAGCGCTTACAATCCTGATGGGAGCCAGAACATCCGCCGATCTGGTAAGGACGGGTAAGGACAGGGCCGTAATTGAAGCGCTCATTCATAACAACTGCGGCGATGAGACGGTTCTGAAGAGGGAAATCTTATCAACAGGCAGAAGCCGCTGCTATATTAACGGTGAGCTGTCCACCCTTGAAAAACTCGGCCAGGTTTCATCAGGGCTTATTCACATCTACGGCCAGCATGAATATCAGGACCTGCTTTCGCCAAGGGAACAGATGCGCATACTGGAGGATATTTTCTCCCTTTCGAGGCAGTGCGTATTCGAGGCGTATGAACAGCTTGCAGCCTTGAATGACAGACTTGTCGAGACGCAAAGACTTATAGAAAACGCGGCAGCCGAAAGGGCCGATCTTGAGCATACTGTCCTGGAAATAGAATCCGCGCAAATTCATGATAATCTTGAAACCGAACTGAAATCCGCCCTTGAGGTAGCGCTGTCGGCACAGGAACTTCAGGAAGCTTCTCTCAGGATAAACGGAATGCTCTACTCGGACAGCCGCTCGATCACTGATATGCTTTCTGATGTAAAGGCGATACTGACAAAAATGCTGGAGCACGATAAACGAGTTGCCCCTTCACTGGAGAGTATTTCAGCCATTTCAACCGAGATCGAGGATATAGCCCGGGAGATGCTCAGCTTTTCTCAAGGATATGAATTCGATGAGGCCGGAATCAATAAGCTTGAGGAAAGGCTCCACATTCTGACCGATTTAAAAAGAAAATACCACGCAGATGAGGCCGGCCTTGTCGCCATTAAAGAAAAGGCAAAGGAATCCCTAGTGCTGATAGAAGACTCCTCACAAACTCTGGAAGAGATGAGGCTCTCACTGAAAACAGGTCTTGAAACCTACAAAAAAAATATCGGGGAATTTCTCTTAAAAAGACTTTCTGCAGCGGAAGCCTTTTCGAAGGGAATAAATAAGGACCTTGAGGATCTGGGTATGCCAGGGACGGTTTTCAAGGTCAGCCAGACAACGGCTCAGGAACTTGATGAAATATTTCTTCAGAATGACATACGCTCTCTTGCGCCGGGTCAGCTTCTTGAAGGGGAATTCATGGTTTCCACCAATGTCGGCCTTGATATGATCCCTCTTGCACGGGCTGCTTCAGGAGGAGAACTGAGCAGGATCATGCTTGCAATAAAGGCAAGGCAGAAGAAGGGTACAGAAGGTTCAATGGTATTCGATGAGATAGATGCCGGAATCGGCGGTCAGGCCGCAATAATGATTGCGGATAAACTTAAAAGCCTCTCTGAAAAGTCGCAGGCGATAATAGTGACGCACCTTCATCAGGTCGCCTCTTCGGCGGATTCGCATCTCGTAGTGGAAAAGAACATAAAAAACGGTGAAACATTCTCATCGGTGAAAACAGTTAAAGGTGATGAAAGGGTAGCCGAACTTGCTCGAATGATGGGCGGCGAGGCCCCGGGCGAAGCCCTCATAAGACATGCAAGGAAACTCGTCAAGAATTCCAGATAATAATCAAGGACCTTATAAATCTTGTGATGGTTCATCTTGCAGCAAGGGATAATTGCCGCTTTCTTTAAACTTTTATAACTTAAAACTTTTTATTTATTATGTTATGGCGGGTTAATGATTATTAGAAAAGCCGTTGTATCTGATGTACCCGAAATCAGAAAGCTGATAGAACCGTTTGTAAAGGACAGGCTTATACTGCCCAAATCCCTTCATTCGCTTTATTCTTCGCTGAGGGATTTCTGGATATTGACCGACGATGCAGGCATGTTAATAGGATGCTCGGCTGTTCAGGTTTCCTGGGATGAGGTTGGAGAAATCAGGACACTTGCAGTGAGGAAGGACATGCAGGGCAGGGGGTATGGGCTGGAACTTGTCAAAAGATGCTTAAACGAGGCAAGGGATCTCGGTCTCAAAAAGATATTCACATTGACGTACAAGGAAGGTTTCTTCAAGAAGGCCGGATTCAAGAACATAGATAAGTCCAGGCTTCCGAACAAGATTTGGGCCGACTGCATACACTGCCCGCATTTTCCCGACTGCGACGAAACGGCCATGATGTATACAATCAGATGAGGTGAATGAATTGACTGCCGTACTTGATGATAAAATCGAAAAGGCTCTCTTGCTCCTGAAAAAGAAGGGGATAAGGGATTACGAAATTTTTGCATCTTCAGGAGACATTATCAGGGCGGAAGCCGAAGACGGTGCAATGAAAAACCTCGAAAGGGCGGCGGAAGCAGGGGTGTCAATAAGGATACTGACTGATGGTTCCATGGGTTTTGCATGCGGAAGGGACGCCGACGAGAAGCTTGTGGATTCGGCAATAATATCAGCAAGATACCAGTTTTCAGACGAACACAATACGATCCCTTCCGCTGAAGCGAAGTACATGAACACAGATATATTCGATAATGATATTGCGGGACTGACAGCAGAGGAGTGCCTCGAAAGGGCAAAGATAATCGAGAGTTCTGCGCTTAAATATGATGAAAGGGTAAAACAGGCAAGAAAGGCGACATTTGCAAGAACATTGTCATATGTCAGAATTGTCAATTCCGCAGGTATTGATGTCAAGGGTGAGGCCACATACTGTTCCGCATCGGTTATGGTCATGGCCGGCAGCGGTGAGGAGATGCAGTCCGGATATGACTTTTCAATCAGTCATAATCTAAAGGATATAGAACTCGAAAAAACAGGCCTTACCGCCTCGAAAAATGCCGTATCAATGCTCGGGGCAAGGCATATCGTGACATGCAGGATGCCTGTTCTCTTCGACAACACTACTACAGCCGATATCCTCGAGACGATTTCAGGCTCTTTTGTCGGGGAAAATATTATCAAGGGAAAGTCTCTCTTGAAGGACAGGCTGGGAGAGTTGTATTTTTCACCCTGCATAACATTACTGGATGATCCTCTCGAGAAGAACTCGATCAACAGCTTTGCCTTTGACGGAGAGGGTGTCGCTTCAAGAAAGAACATACTGATTGAAGAGGGAAGGGTGGCTTCATTCGTATATGACAGCTACTGGGGAAAAGTAGCCGGCAGGTCTTCTACCGGCAATTCGATAAGGGGTTCATACAGATCTTCTCCGGTACTGGGCGTCAGATATCTCAAGCTTGAACCGGGCGGCGCCATGTTAGGCCAACTTGCCGGTCTCAAGCAGGTATTGAAGGTTACCGATATAATGGGAATGCATACCGTCGATCCGATTTCCGGCGAGTTTTCAGTAGGCGTTAATGGAATGCTCATTGAAAAGGGCGAAGACTCTTATCCTGTAAGGGAAGCGGCGATTGCCGGAAATCTCTATTCCATGCTCGGCCATGTTGTACATGTAGGTGATGACATTAGGAGCTTCGGCAGTGTTAAGACTCCGTCTATACTTATTGAAGATATGGACATAAGTTCACAATAAAAAATGTTGAACAGGTGATGATGAATGATTAACTGGCTTTTAAAAATATTCGGAAGCAGCAACGAAAGGGAAATAAAGCGGATAAGACCTCTTCTCGAACAGATCAATTCCCTTGAAAAGAAATATTCTGACATGGACGATGCGGGCCTCAAGGGAATGACTCCGATGTTAAAAGAAAAGCTCGCGATGGGTGCAACCCTCGACAATATCCTTCCGGATGCCTTCGCAGTAGTGAGAGAGGTTTCAAAAAGAACCCTAAAGATGAGGCCTTTCGATGTGCAGATACTGGGCGGAATTGTCCTTCATCAGGGAAAAATCGCTGAAATGAAAACGGGCGAAGGCAAAACGCTTGTCGCAACAATGCCTGTATATCTGAATGCGCTGGCAGGAAAAGGAGCGCACGTGGTTACGGTCAATGACTATCTTGCGAAGCGCGATTCCGATTGGATGGGTGCGATATACAAATTTTTGGGAATGTCGGTTGGCGTTATCGTTCACGGGCTTGATGACATACAGCGCCGCGAAGCATATTTCTCGGACATTACTTACGGCACGAACAACGAGTTCGGTTTCGATTTTCTGAGAGACAACATGAAATTCACGCTCGAAGATTATGTGCAGCGCGATTTTTTCTATGCAATAGTCGATGAGGTGGATTCGATACTTATTGATGAAGCCAGGACGCCGCTCATTATATCCGGTCCGTCAGAAGAATCCACAAGCATGTATTATGATGCAAATTCCGCGATAGTATCACTGCTCAGGCGCGATAACCGTGACAGCCTTATCAACCTTGATGAAAAGGCCAGAACCGTTACGCTTACTGACGAAGGTGTAGAGTATATTCAGAAAATCATGAACAAGGAAAATCTGTATGATCCGTCAGAGTTCCAGACGGTTCACCACCTTAATCAGGCGCTCAGGGCGCATACCCTCTTTAAGAGCGACGTTGACTATGTCGTAAAGGAAGGAGAGGTCATAATAGTTGATGAATTCACCGGACGTCTCATGCCGGGAAGGCGCTATTCCGAAGGGCTCCATCAGGCCCTTGAGGCGAAGGAAGGCGTCAATGTCGCAAGCGAAAATCAGACGCTCGCCTCCATTACATTCCAGAACTACTTCAGGATGTACCAGAAGCTTGCAGGAATGACCGGTACGGCTGAAACCGAGGCATTGGAATTCAAGAATATCTATAATCTCGATGTGAATGTCATTCCAACGAACATGAAGATGATAAGAATCGACCATAACGACCTTATCTATAAAACCGAAAAGGAAAAGTATAATGCCGTTGTCAGGCAGATCGAGGAATGCCACAAGAAGGGTCAGCCGGTCCTTGTGGGAACGATATCCATCGAGCACTCCGAGCATGTCTCCAAATTTTTAAAGCGAAAGAACCTGCCTCATAATGTACTCAATGCCAAACACCACGAAAAAGAGGCTGAAATCATAGCACAGGCCGGCAGAAAAGGGGCCATCACCATAGCAACCAACATGGCAGGCCGCGGAACCGATATCCAGCTCGGAGGAAACCCGGTATACATGGCCAGACAAAAGGCCCTGCAGGCCGATGACGCCAATTATGAGGAGATACTTGGCAAGCTCAGGGAAGCTTGTGCAAAAGAGCATGATGAAGTAGTCAAAGCAGGCGGGCTTTTCATCCTCGGTACTGAAAGGCATGAGAGCAGGCGAATCGACAATCAGCTCAGGGGCCGTTCAGGCCGTCAGGGCGACCCTGGAGAGTCGAAATTTTACCTTTCTCTCGAAGATGATTTATTGAGGATATTCGGTTCGGAGCGCATTTCATCGATTATGGACAGACTGGGTGTCAAGGAGGATGAACCAATCGTTCACCCGCTTATCAACAGAAGCATTGAAAGCGCCCAGAAAAAGGTCGAAGGAAGGAACTTCGAAATAAGAAAGCACCTCCTTGAATATGACGATGTCATGAACAAGCAGAGGGAGGTCGTATACACCGAGCGAAGAAAGATACTCTCGGAAGAGAATCTCAGGCCTTCCGTCGAAGCCATGATAGAGGAGACAGCACGAGCTATCGTTGAGGAATATATCTCAAAAAAGGTAAATATAAATGATTCGGATATCGACGGGCTTAAAATCAGGCTCAAGAACACATTCGGTCTTGAGCTGGCCTTTGACCCCTCAAGAAGCACGAACAGGGAAGACCTGCTTGATAATGTAGTGCGCGAACTCAATGCACTTTATGATGAACGGGAAAAGATATTTACGCCGGAGATAATGCGAATGGTCGAACGCCAGGTTATGCTCATCACACTTGATACGCTCTGGAAAGATCATTTGCTTACAATGGATCATCTGAAAGAGGGTATCGGACTCAGGGGTTATGCACAGAAAAATCCTCTTAGAGAGTATCAGAGGGAAGGTTTTGATGCTTTTACGGATATGCTTTTCAGAGTAAAGGAATTGACCCTGGAAAGACTGTTCAGAATGCAGCTCCAGCGTGAGAGTGATGTCGAACGCATCACACAGAAGGAGCGCAAACAGAGAATGATGATGTCGCGCGGACCGGAAGTCAAACCTGAAACTGTCAGAAGGCAGGGGAAGAAGGTCGGAAGAAACGAACCGTGTCCGTGCGGATCAGGGAAAAAGTATAAGCAGTGCTGCGGGAGGAATGAGTGATAGACGTACCGGTCGGATTCAGGTTTGCTGCAGTCAATGCAGGGGTCAAGAGCAGGGAGACTAAAAAGCTTGATATGGGAATTATCCTGTGCGATTCGCCTGCTGTATCGGCAGGGGTTTTTACGACAAACAAGGTCAAGGCTGCACCTGTTCAGATTTGCATTGAGAATATCAGAAGGGGCTCTGCCAGGGCCATACTCGCAAACTCAGGAAATGCCAATGCCTGTACCGGATCAGAAGGGATTGAAGATGCAAGAAACCTTATGAATGCCGTTGCCGCCAGCCTTGGTATCAGTCCTGAAGAAATCCTGCCGATATCGACCGGAGTGATTGGGTTAAGGCTCCCTGTTGACAGGATGTTGGAGAAGGTCGCATTGCTTGCCGAATCTCTGGGAAATGATCCGGAACCTTTTGAAACAGCTATTATGACGACAGACACATTTGCCAAAATCGTATCAAGGAAAGCAGGGGAAGCGACAATCCTGGGGTTTGCAAAAGGCGCTGGTATGATTGCGCCCAACATGGCTACGATGCTTTCTGTCGTGCTCACGGATGCAAAGATAAATATTGCTCAACTCAAGAATATTGTTAATGAATCTGCGGATAACACATTTAATGTGATCACGGTTGATGGGGACATGTCCACGAATGACACGCTTATCGCCATGTCATCAGGAAGGGTGGAAGCGGCACTGGATGATATAAAAGATGCCATAAGGGAGACTATCGGCGAGCTTGCCATGATGGTTGTAAGGGACGGAGAAGGCGCAACCAAGCTTGTCAAGGTGATCGTCAACGGGGCGGTATCGAGGGATGACGCCAGAACCGCTGCCATGGCGGTTGCAAATTCGCTTCTTGTAAAAACGGCCATGTTCGGAGCCGACCCGAACTGGGGAAGAATAGCATGCGCTCTCGGTTACAGCGGAGCTGATGTAAATCCTGACAAAATATCCATAAAGATCAACGGGCTTGATGTTGCCGAACAGGGAATGCAGGCAAGTTCTTTTGATGAAGAAAAAGTTCACCGCTCGCTTAAACAAAAAGAAATCGTAATCGAGATTAACCTGAATATCGGAAAAGGCACATTCACTGCCTGGACTACCGACATTTCATATGACTATGTAAAGATTAACGCGGAGTACAGATCATAAAATATTAATATGGCCGATAATATATGTTATGTTAAATAACGGATTCATTAAGTTCCATTTGAATAAAAGGTCTCACTTCCCTTTCGACTGTTTTGTGAAGTCTGTTTATAAATTTCATGTGATAAAAAATGAAATGCTCTTCTTCATTCAAGTTTAATAATTTGATGAACCAACCCTTCTCTTTCTGGAAATTTCTTAAAATGCCTCATATACCCATCATGCATTTAAAAATGGATGATGAATCATACAGGCCGGCTTAAAATTTTGGCATATTGGCTAAATTAGAGCCTCGTCTATATAACCATTTGTTATTATTATTGTTAAATCCATTTTATTCCATGCAATAAGACTTCATTTTATTAATGAGATTATCTGATAGACATTTTCATGATAATTTGCTGTTAATCATATAAGTTGAATTTTGTTGAGGGGGTTTTAGGATTTATGAAAACTTTTTTTTCATTCACAAAGATTATTTATCTTTTAATCATAACAATCAGCTTAAGCTTCTCCTCATGCAAGATTGATAAAAAACCTGCCGAGCAGGATGCTTATTTGAGAGCAAAAGCCCAGGCGTACACGGACTTTCTTATAAAATGGCATTCAACAGGTCTTGGCGGAGTATCAGACATTGTTTTTACTGATGAATCACGCAACCAGATATTGAGAACAAGCGGTTCCGGTGACAGCACTGACTGGACTGCGACTTACCTTGTAACGCAATCGATCAGATATATCGTAACAAAAGAATCACAAGCCCGGGAAGAAGTTTTGAGAATAGCCAATTACCTTCATATCGTAAAGGACATTACCGGTGACCCCGGATATCTGGCCAGGTATGCAGCACCTGACAGCCCTCCCTGGAATGTCGAGTATCCTGATGCGGACAACAAATATGCAGGCACTGGAAAATATGCCGGATATTTCTGGCTGGGCCATAATGTCAGGGACAAGTATATAACGTGGTTCTGGGGTCTCACCTGGGCCTATGATGCAGTCGACGATGAAAATATGCGCGCGACAATCAGGCAGGATTTCCGTGAAGTAATCCTTACCCTTGAAAAGAACAAATGGAAGATCATCGATCCGTTCGGAGATGTGTATTCAGCAGCCGACATTCTTCCTGACATACGTTTAGCCCTGCTTGTTCAGGCGGCTCATGTGATCGATGAACCGTATTTCTGGGACCTTCTTGACAGGGAATACAGAAAGGTAAGCCCTGGTCTGATTTTTACTTCTATCGCATATTTCAACAGATATATGGAATATTATGCCTTTATAAACAATTATTCCTTTGCCGAGCCGCTGTTCAGGCTTTGGCCGGACAGGGCCCGATTCAATTACCTTTTCAGTATATGGAAAATAAATGTCAGAAAAAATTCCAGTGATACGCACAACGCATTCTTTGACAGTGTATATTACGGAATCTGCTTAAGAAGCGGCATATATGATACAAATGAGATGAACGCCCTTGCCCAGGACGTTCATCACGGGCTCACCGTAATGAACGAGGCGCCCAATTATCGCAGAAAAGTTACATGCAGGGATGATCTTCCGCTGGACAGTTTCTCTGTCTGGGCAAGTTCGGTAATTGCAAAAAACGGTTGGTTCGAGGACCTTACCGGCATCAGGCTGGAAATCGAGCCTCAGACTGCTGTCGCACATGAGGTTGACGACAGGTGCTGGGAGCCCATGCTCTGGGAAAGAAGCCCCTATCATCTTAAATGCAGTGGGGAAGAAGATCAGACCTACACAGGACCCGGCGTTGACTATCTGATAGGATACTGGCTCGGGGTATATTACGGGCTTCTTCCAGGAGGCGGTCCTTATCTCAAGGCTGAGTTCAGGAGTCGGAATCAATAATATTGAATGCTTTCCCGGCGCTCTCGATTGCCTTTGATATTTCGTTTTCTCCGTGGGCGGTGCTTATGAACATAGCCTCATATGGTGAAGGTGCAAGATAAATCCCGTCATCAAGAAGGGCATGGAAAAACCGGGTGTATGCCTTTGTGTCGCTTGCCATTACATCGGAAAAGCCTTTTATATCCTTGTCACTGAAGAAGATTGAAGCCATCGAACCGATGCGGTTGACCGATACCGGCATTCCCTTCCTTGAGGCTTCATATTGGATGGCGTCAAGAAGTCTGTTGATCGATTTTTCAAGACCCTCATAAGGATCAGTGTCCCTTAAAACTTCAAGAGTTGCCAATCCGGCAGCCATTGCCAGAGGGTTGCCAGAAAGGGTGCCTGCCTGATAGACAGGGCCTACCGGGGCAAGCATTTCCATGATGTCCGCCCTGCCCCCGAATGCTCCAACCGGGAGCCCGCCGCCGATTATTTTACCCAGGCAGGTCAAATCAGGTTTTATTCCGATTTCATCCTGATATCCTCCGAACCTGAATCTGAAACCGGTAATCACCTCATCAAAAATAAGAAGGCTTCCTGCTTTGGCTGTTTCGTCCCTCAGGGCCTCAAGGAACCCCGGTGCAGGCAGCACCACTCCCATATTACCGGCAACCGGTTCGACAATTACCGCTGCTACTTCGCTGCCTCTGGCGGACATGAATGCCCTGAAGGCATCGATGTCGTTGTAGTCTATAACGGCGGTTGTCGAGGCAATTGCGTCGGGTATGCCTGCGGTATCGGCTATACCTAGTGTTAATGCGCCTGATCCGGCCTTGACGAGAAGGCTGTCGACATGGCCGTGATAGCATCCTTCGAATTTGAGCGTTATATTCCTGCCTGTAAAGGCCCTTGCCAGGCGGATAGCACTCATGGTCGCCTCGGTCCCCGAATTTACAAAACGCACCTTATCTATCGATGCAAACGCACCACATATCATTTCAGCCATCCTGACCTCAAGTTCGGTGGGCGCGCCATAACTCATGCCGGTGGAGGCCTGCTTCCTAACCGCCTCGACCACCTTTTCGTGACAGTGCCCCAGAATCATAGGCCCCCAGGAAAGCACGAAATCAATATACTTTTTCCCTTCGGCATCAGTGATATAGGCCCCTTTTGCCGAAGAAACAAATCTTGGCGTTCCCCCTACTTTCCTGAATGCACGCACAGGCGAATCTACACCGCCGGGAATCACTCTAATAGCCATTTCGAAAAGCTCGCTGTTGGTCATTACAGCCTCCTTTTGCAGGATGTTTGAACGAACAGGATTTGTTTACATTATGAGCGGTTGCATAGACAAATAAAATTTAAATTTTACTGCCGGAAGGGGGATTTTTAACGTCATTCGACAGAATTTTCTTAAGAGCGGATGAAAAAGTGCTTATGCGGTAAGGCTTTTGTACAAAACCGGAGAGACCTTTGCCCAGGAAGCGGTGGACTACGTCCTGTTCGTTATAACCGCTGCTCATTATTACTGGTATTTCAGGATCGATTGAGCGCAGTTCGCGGAATGTCTGCTCTCCATCCATATGCGGCATTGTAAGGTCAAGAATGATACAGCGTATCTTTTCTTTGTGCATATTGAATATGTTAAGGGCCTCTCTTCCATCGGAAGCAAGCATTACATCAAAACCCAGACGTTCGAGAAGAAGCCTTCCGAGGGCTCTGATCGATTCCTCGTCATCCACCAGCAGGACAGTACCGCTGCTCTTCCAGAGCTTATCATCTTCCTTTTGTTCGGGAGATACGGAATTAGGCAGTGCATCAACAACAGGGAACAGCACCTTGAATGTGGATCCTTTGCCTGGTTCGCTGTAGATCTTCATGGCACCCTTGTGGCCTTTTACTATCCCTTGAACTGCTGAAAGGCCAAGGCCTCTGCCGGTAAATTTTGTCGAGAAGAACGGGTCAAAAATCTTCGACATCGTAGTCTTGTCCATACCACAGCCGGTATCCGCCACTTCCAGGTAAACATAATATCCTTCCTTAAGATCGCTTTGCAGCTGAAGCTTTTGCAGGTAATCCCTGTTGCACTCTATAAGACCCGTCTCAATGTATATTGCACCGCTGTTTTCACCGATGGCTTCGGATGCGTTTATTATAAGGTTCATGATGATCTGCTGAATCTGGGATACGTCTGCGTGTATTGAAGGCAGTTCCTTTGCAAGTTTGAAATTCAGAATGGCCTTTTTCGATACGGAAACTTCAAGCATGCGGCTCATCTCCTCCACTATCTCCGAGAGGTCAACAGGCATGATTACAAACCTTCCCTTCCCCGAATATGCAAGCATCTGCCTGCAGAGGTCGGCCGCTCTCAAGGAAGCTTTGTTGATAGACTCGATCCTGGGTCTTGCCGGAGACAACTCTGAAAGATCCATAAGCGCAAGCTCCGCATTTCCCAGGATGGCTGTCAGAATATTATTGAAGTCATGTGCGATCCCGCCTGCAAGCACGCCAAGACTCTCAAGCCTCTGGGTCTGCTGCAACCCTTCTTCGATCTTCCTTCGTTCTTCTTCCCGCCTCCTGCTTTCTGTAATGTCATATATGACGCCCGTCCATAGCATGTGCCCGTTCTCAGCCGGCCGCGGGATCGACTCGTAATGGATCCATTTGATACCGGCATTCGTATTTATCCTGCCTTCCCATGAAAAAGGGGTTGAATTGGTATTTGCTTCGATACGCTTTGCCGTGAAGCCGTCCTTGTCCTCTGAATATATCATTTCATTGATAAAGCCGGGATTGATTTTGATTATCTCTTTTTCTATGCCTAAAATTTCATAAAACCTGTCGTTTACCATCTCAATGAGATAATGAGGATTGTCGGAGCCGCTACTTGCCTCCTTTGGAAATACTCTAAGCCGGTATATACCGGCAGGCTGAGTGTTTACCAGATCAATATACAGCTCTCGCTCGCGTTGAAGAAGCGCTTCCGATTTTTTTCGCTCTGTTATGTCGCGATTGCTGGCCCGTCTGCCGATGTTTATGGAGGCGGAATTTAGTATTGGTTTGCATACATGGTCGATCCACCTGACTGAGCCGTCCTTATGTATGATTCTGAACTCTGCATGGCTCAACTTGTCCGAGGCATGAAATTCATTTATGTGTGAAGCAATCCTTTCCCGGTCATCTTTATGGACGATATCTATCACCAATTCAGGATTAATGATAAATTCTTCCGGCTTATAGCCCGTTATCTGTTCACAAGATGGGGATGAATATACAAAGTGCCTGTCATTATCAATCCAGTAGTCCCAGTCATGCGTGAAATCGGCAAGCAGATGGAACTTTTCTTCTGACTCACGAATAACCGCTTCTGAGCGTCTGCGCGTTTCGACATCCCGTTCAAGTACTTTAGAATTATAACGCCACCAGATACCGCTTATACCCAGTATGGATGCAATCAGTATCACGGCGATTGCCAGGCCTGTTGCAAAAAGCCTGTCGTACATCGGTTTATAAATCTCAGTTTTATCCATTTTTGCAATCATCGTCCAAGCTGTTCCAGGAATTGCTTCAGAGGCCGCAATTACCGGAACGCCCCGGTAGTCGATGCCTTCAAAGGCCCCCTTTCTTCCGCTCAAGGCAATGGCTGCAGGCAGATTCGGATCATTAACTGGCTTTTCAAGCTTAAGTGCTGTCCCTTTCACATGCCTGAGTTCGTTCAGATACAGGACCTTGTCACCTTTCCTTTCGACAAGGAGTGTTTCGGCGGTCTTGCTGGGTGTCGGCCATTTCTGAATGAGGGGGTATAAAAATAGGTATGGATCGATCTCAAAGATTATGAAGGCTATCGGTGAAGTATTCCCGGCTGATGATTGTATATCGGGCGGATAAACAGGCACTGTAAGATCAATTGCTATTCCCCCCGACGTTTCCCGGTAAAGATCGAACATCAATATCTTATCCGAGCTAAGAACCTTAGATTTGACACTCGTTAAAGATTCATCCTCTGAAGCGCGAATGGACGGAACTGAAATGAGAGGCTTCAACTTGTTATCATACAGGGTAATTTTCTTATAGTTGAAGCTTTTCTGAATGACTGTCATCCAGTCAAGTATGTGCTTCCGTGCCCGCGGCGAGTATGGATCTGAGAGATATGATTCTACTGTTTCCGCGATCAGGTTAGATTTGTATACCAGATTTGCATCTCCCAGCCTCTCATTTCTCCAGTTCACTATCTGCTGTACCTTGAGATCGGCAATGGCGCTTAGATTCTGGTTAATTCTCCGGGTCTCGTCCGCCTGCTGTTTTTTCATGTAAAGCCAGCCGGAAAGGCTTATACCTAGGAATACCATAACAAATATCGCCAGAAGGACATACTTTAACTTTATGTACATTTTATCAGTCAAGATGGTTGAATTATCCATTTATCACCTTTTTCAATATCACTATAAGATCATTCATATGATAAGGTTTCTGGATAAAGCCGGAAAGATTCATTCCGGTAAAGCGGCCCTTCACTTCAGCTTCATTGTAACCGCTGCTTATAATAATCGGTATGTCTGGCTGAATGATCCTCAGTTCCCTGAATGTTTCCTCACCGCTCATATTGGGCATTGTCAAATCAAGCAGGACGCAAACAATCCGGTTTCTGTTTTTGCGGAATATGTCAACGGCTTCCCTGCCGTCTGCTGCAGAAAATACGCTGAAGCCCATACGTTCGAGCATGACGCGGCCAAGCGTCCTTATCGATTCTTCATCATCAACAAGAAGGATGGTCCCGCTTTCTGTAAAGACTTTTTCTTTGTTCTTCAATATGGGAGCCTGTTCCACCTGATACGTGACTGCCGGCAGCATCACCCTGAATATTGAGCCTTTGCCGGGCTCGCTTATTATATTTATGCCGCCCTTGTGGCCGCGGATTATTCCGTGCACAGCCGGCAGCCCAAGGCCCCTGCCTGTGAACTTTGTCGAGAAAAACGGATCAAATATCCTGGATAATGTTGCTTTGTCGATACCGCAGCCCGTGTCAGCAATTTCAAGATATACATAGTTGCCTTCCTGCAGGTCGTTTTCCAGTTGAGCCTCATCAAGATATTTCCTGTCGATTTCCATGAACCCGGTCGAAATATTTATTACGCCACTCTTTTCGCCAATGGCCTCGGATGCGTTGATGACGAGATTCATGATTATCTGCTGAATCTGTGATCTGTCCGCTTCGATGAGTGGAAGACCTTCAGCAAGGCTGTAGTCAAGAAGGACATTCTTGCTGACAGATACTTCAAGCATGGGCATCATTTCCCGTATCACATCGGTAATGTCGATGGATTGAATTATGAAGCGGCCCTTGCCTGAATATGCAAGCATCTGTTTGCATATCTCAGAGGCCCTTAATGATGCCTTGATTATTGCCTCGAATCTCGGGCGCAGGGGCGAACCGTCAGGGGTATTCATGAGCCCGAGTTCGGAATTGCCGAGGATGGCCATAAGTATGTTGTTGAAGTCATGTGCTATCCCTCCGGCAAGCACGCCGAGGCTTTCCAGTTTTTGAGCATGATGAAGCTGCTTCTCGAGATTTTGTCTTTCTTCCTCGTTTTTCTTCCTTTCCGAAATGTCTCTAACAATGGCCATCACGACTTCTTTACCGCCTATAAAACTGAGCTTGAGGTTGACTTCCACCCAGAAAATCTTTCCGTATTTATCTTTTGCCATCCACTCAAAGAGCTGCGGGCCCTTTGTTTGAGCTGCCCTGATCTTTTCGGTTGCATCATCACTCGAATAAGGCGGATGTCCTTCGCTGATTGATTCTATATCAAGCGCCAACGCCTCCTCATGAGTATAAGAATACATCTCGCACATTCTTCTGTTGACATCCAGGATACTTCCGTCCTTCAGATCATGAATGAAGATGGCATCGTTTGCCGTATCGAATATTGCCCGGTAGTTTTCTTCAGAAATCCTAAGTGCCTCTTCATCATGTCTGAGTCTGGTAATGTCCGTGCTGGTGCCGATCATTTTTACAGATATTCCTTTGGCGTCCCTTACCGAATCTCCCCTGTCCGACCATATTCCGTATGTCCCGTCCTTGCGCCGGATGCGGTATTCCTCGATATAAGGGGCGCCTTTTTCAATGTGCAGGTTGAGCTTACTTATTACGCGGTCCCGGTCGTCGGGATGGATGCTTTCCTCCCATGCCTCTATAGTCCTCGGAAATTCACCCTGTTCATACCCGAGCATGTCATCTACCGCACCAAACCATTGCAGGCTTCCGTCATGTATGTTCCATTCCCAGATCAGATCGCTTGCGTTACCTGCGGCAATGCGGAAGCGTTCCTCCGATGCAAACAGCGCATCTTCAGAGAGTTTTCGCTCGGTAATATCTGTTGCGAATCCGTACCAGTATACGCTGCCGTCAGAGAGTTTTTCAGGTTTTGACTGACCCAGAATCCATCTGAGAGGTTTGTCCGGAACCTGAACGCGAAATTCGCACAACCAGGGGGTCATGTGCTCGGCTGAATATTCAATCGAGCCGATTACCTTACTCATGTCATCAGGCAATATAACCTTTGTTATTGGAGAAAAATCGTTGCGCACATCCCTTGCGGAACAGCCGAAGATGTCCTCTATGGCCTCGGTAGAGAATGGAATGCAATAGGTTCCGTCAGGATTCTTCAAGAACTCGTAAATCATCCCCGGAACCTGGGAAGAAAGCTTTCTGAATCTTTCATCGCGTTCCTTAAGCTCGGCATCAGCCCGTTTCCGTTCGGTTATGTCAATAACATGGGTAATCAGATATAGCGGTTTATTTTCTTTGTCGCGCAGCAGGACGGAAGAAAGTTCGCCCCAGACAATCTGTCCGTCTTTGCGGATATATCGTTTTTCCAGATGTATGGCGGAAATTTCGCCTGAAAAAAGACGGCTGACAGCCATTTGGCTTGATGCAATGTCATCGGGGTAAGTAATATCCATAAAATTCATGTCCTGGAATTCTTCCCGCGTGTATCCCAGAAGGTCGCAAAAGGCCTGATTGACCCTTAGAAAGATTCCGTCAGGCCTTATCAGCGATTTTCCGATGCTGGCGTTTTCGAAAGACATTCTGAAAAGCTCTTCGCTTTCAAAAAGGTTCTTATTGGCCGTCTCAAGCGCAGCAGTACGTTCGGCAACAAGCTGTTCCAGATTTCTACTGTATCTTTCAAGTGAATCCGCCATTTCATTAAATGAAACAGCCAGCTCTTTTATCTCCTTTGTTCCGCCTTTTAAGATGGCCCTTGCCCCTGTTTTTCCTTCTGCCAGCATCTTCGTTGCATTAACAAGCTTCCGGACATGCCTTATTATTGAAATGTCCGTTGCGAACCAGACAAAAATAAACGCCACGGCCATAGACAGACCAAGCCAGATAAAACCTGTGATCATGTTTTTACGGGTATCTCTGTATATCTGGTTTAAAGAAAGGCCAACCCCAACGAACAAACCATCGTCGCTTCCAGGGACGTATATGAACGTAAAAAGCCTCTTATTGCCGTCAGTACCTATTGCTTCGACATATTCCCCCGGCTTTTTACCGGCTCGCCTGAATTCCTTGAACCCCATGCTTGATTTGCCCTGAAGCAATTCATTGTCCGGGTTTCTGGTTATGATTATGCCGTTTCTGTCAATCAGATTGACCAGAGAGCCTTTCGGGAGGACAATTTTGTTGATCAGAAGGTTCAGTACCCTCTGGTCAAGCGTGACAAAAACCGAGGCCGCAGGTTTGCCGGCAGAGTTGTCCGAAATGATAGGATAACCGAAAGTTATACCGGGTTTTCCTGTTATTCTGCCAACCTGATAGTCTCCTACACTGAAATCCTTTGACTTCTGCAAACGTTTGAACCATTCACGGTCATGGACATAAATTCTTTTATCTGCCGGAACGGAAGATGAAATAATCAGACCTTCCGGATCGCATATGCCTATCATCAGATACTCTTGTGTCGCCATGCCTAAATTTTGAATAAGTTCCGTTTCCATCTGGATGTTCTGTTTTATCAGCTCACTTGAGTATGCGAGGGACAGGAGAAGCTGCCTGCATCCTTCTACAAGACGGGCGGCGCCGGATGCGCTTAGTTCAGCGGTTTTCAATCCGTCTTTTTTAATTTTAAGGATATTTTCATTTCTCTCGATTATTATTCGGGTAAACATAAGCAGGCTTACAGGCACCATGGCGAGAATGACGAGCACCATGAGGCGGAAACGCAAGCCCGAAAGCCAGGATTTCATTCCGGTGACCCCTCCTTATCCCCAACACAAACTCCTCATGGATATTTCAATTATGTAGTCTTATATCTCAAGCTATAATTTAAAATATTAATGTTTATATTTCACGGGTCAATGCCTTCAATCAGAAAGTATCCAGGGAAGGCGCAAGGAAAATTTCTCATCAGAGGTATGATTATCTAAAAATATTGCATTGAGGACTTCTTGAATTCCCGCTTGCTCCAGAAGATTTTATAGTCTCTGAGGCCTGTTTCCTCTGAAATCATGTTTATCAGATCTTGAAGTTCCTTTTTTGTTCTCGCATGAATCATTGTGAAGATATTATATGCACCGAAATCAGGACGTTCATAGCAGTGGGTTATGGCCTCATATCCGGAAAGCTCTTTACCGGCCTCTTCCACCCTTTCCTCTTTAACCGCCCATGTCACGATTGCATTTGCCAGAATGCCGGCCTTCTGATGCCTAAGAATTGCCTTGAAATCACGGATGATGCCGTTTTCTTTGAACATCTTCAAGCGGTTTATAAGCTCTTCCTGAGATATTCCGAGTTCTGCGGCCCATAAAGCAAAAGGCTCTTTACATACAGGGAGATCGCCCTGAGCGAGCCTTAATATATCCATATCGATCTTATCCAGCTCTTTCATGGTATGCAATGTAGCCACAGAACTCTGCTGCTTTCAATGACAATACTTGATTGACTGAAAACCGTCAGTCCGGGGCGCTAAAATTATCCTTTAAGCTGCCCTTCTTTCTTTTTGTGATCATCCTTTCTGTCAACCTGACAGGCACTGCTCATTCATGTCTGAACGCCGAACCTGGGCAGAATAAACACCTGCAGGATAAACCACAGTACTATTATGCCAATAAAAATCAGTGCTTCACTCATGATGACAAGCCTCTCTCAATCATTGCCGAGAGCTGTTCTTTGGGTCTTGATCCCAGCATGGATTCCCTTACCTGTCCTTTGTTGAAAAGAACAAGCATCGGAATGCTCCTGACTGAATATTCCCGCGATACTGCCGGATTTTCGTCAACATTTACTTTAACGATATTGACCTTACCGCTGTAATCCTTTGCCAGATCTTCAAGAACCGGGGCTATAGCCCTGCACGGTCCGCACCACGGGGCCCAGAAATCAACCAGTGCAGGCATTTCGGAGTTGATTACCATAGCATCGAAGTCACTGTCCGTTGCATGTTTTACAAGGCTTTCTGTTTCCATCATAGTTTCTCCTTTTAACCTGTTTATATTTTTATGCATGTTCAGCATATTTGATGTTCTTAATATAGGGCTTGATGGTAACTGTTGTAATTGATTTGAATCAAGAAAATCGATTTGTCTTCAAATCATGGCTGATTAGCTATTGACCTTATGCACATAATTACATAAGGTATGTACATGAAAATTGAACAGGCAAAGATCAAAGCGGAAATATTGAAGGCACTGGCCCACCCTGTGCGCATAATCCTTGTGGATGCACTCAGCAGGGGCGACATGTGCGTTTGCGACATGAACACACTGGTGAATGTAGACCAGTCAAATGTATCGCGACATCTCGCTGTTTTAAAGAAGGCCGGAATAGTGAGCGAACGCAGAGATGGCATGCGGGTTATACATCATCTCGAGACGCCATGCATACTGAATGCAGTCGGCTGTGCTGAAAACGTACTCATGGAAAGGCTCGCCCGTCAGGCAAAATTAATGAAAAAGGATTGATATATGAATAAAGAACTTAAAATACTTTTGTACCTGATAGCGGCCTTTGCAATAATTTTCTTTCTGCCTGTAGATTCCCTGCGTTTTCAGGGCGCCGTAATCGAAGCTTTCAGACTTCTCAGATGGTATGCCAGGGAGCACGTACTTTTATGTCTGGTGCCAGCCTTTTTCATAGCAGGAGCAATCGGTGTGTTCATTTCGCAGGCGTCGGTCATGAAATACTTCGGGCCTACAGCCAAGAAATGGCTTTCATATTCTGTTGCTTCGGTATCCGGAACAGTGCTTGCGGTGTGCTCCTGCACGGTGCTTCCTCTTTTCGGCGGCATATACATGCGCGGCGCAGGCCTTGGTCCAGCCATAGCCTTTTTGTATTCCGGCCCTGCAATAAATGTTCTGGCAATCGTGCTTACCGCCAGAGTCATCGGCTGGGAAATGGGGCTGGCACGAGCAATAGGAGCTGTCTTGTTCAGTATTGTCATAGGGCTTTTGATGCACTTTATTTTTATCAAGGAAGAGCGCGCCAAGGTTCAGGCGGCAGGTGAAGTCTATTACGGCGATGATATAGAAAACGAAAGACCGCTCTGGCAGACCGTGCTGTTCTTCTTTTCCATGATAGGGATACTGGTCTTTGCCAACTGGGGCAGACCGGTTGAGACAACTGGAATATGGCACGCAATCTTCTCGGCAAAATGGGTTGTTACAGCATTATTCGGCATCATGTTCGCAGCCGTGTTGTGGCGTTTTTTCAAGGTTAAATTTCTCTATCTGTTAATCGGCGCAGTTGCAACCGCCGCCATGACATTCGTCATGCCCGGCATGCCTTCTATGGCCGTCACGGCAGGAGTCATTGCACTTTCAATAATTACTTTTTATTCCGGTTCGGAAATGACCGACTGGAGAGAACAGACATGGGGGTTTGCAAAACAGATAACGCCTCTGCTTTTCGGGGGCGTTCTTGTAGCAGGATTTCTTCTTGGAAGTCCTGAATCCAAGGATGCAGGAATAATCCCAAGCATCTGGATTCAGGCCTTTGTCGGTAATACGCCCGAGGCTTTCATGTCACTTACGGGTATGATTGGTGAAGCTCCTGCCTGGCTTAATCTGATATGGCCGGTGTGGACTAACTTTTTCGCTTCACTTTCAGGTGCATTGATGTATTTTGCAACGCTTACCGAAGTGCCGATAGTAAGAGGGCTTATCGACAGCGGCATGGGACAGGGCCCTGCACTCGCGCTGCTGCTTGCCGGACCGGCGCTGTCTCTTCCCAGCATGCTGGTTATAAACAGTGTGATCGGCCCCAGGAAGACACTTGTTTATATAATTCTGGTTGTAATTATGGCGACAATATCAGGGATGGTCTACGGAGCAATCGTTTAAAAAACTATTCGGAGGAATTTTTATGAAAAAGATACAGATACTCGGAACAGGGTGCCCGAAATGCAACATGCTCAAGGCAAATGCCGAAACAGCAATCAAGGAGCTTGGAATTGATGCAGAGATCGAAAAGATTTCAGATATTAAAGAAATCATGAATTTCGGTGTAATGAGCACGCCCGCCATAGCAATAGACGGTAAGGTCATCAGCGCGGGCAAGGTTTTAAAGCCGGAAGATATAAAAAAACATCTAAGCTGAATGTCTTAAATTTATTCATCTTACATGCTTTTCATAAAGGAGAAAATTATGAGAAAATATTTATTGCTGCTGGTTGCTTTTGCATTTGTCTTTTGTCCTGTCCTTGCTGATGCAGCCGCTAAGGCAGATACAAAATACATCGTGTATTATTTCCGCACTACAGGCCGCTGCCATTCATGCATCCAGATGGAGAAGATGACAAAAGAGACCATTGAGAAGGATTTTGCAAAAGAGGTTAAAAGCGGCCTTGTTGAATTCCGCTCGGTCGATGTTGAGACTCCTCAAAATAAGCATTACATAAAAGATTACGGGCTTTACACAAAATCAGTCATTATTTCCGAAGTAAAAAACGGCAAGGAAACCCGCTGGAAGAACCTGGATCAGATATGGAAAAAATTAAGGAATGAATATGAATTCAGGCTCTATATCTCTGATGAATTAAGACAGTTTATGAAAGGCGCTAAATAGATGACGTTGCTGGATATCTGGGCAGCCATGTGGCTGGGGATACTCACTTCCATCAGCCCCTGCCCTCTTGCAACCAACATTGCGGCCATTTCCTACATAGGCAAGGACATGACATCTCACATGAAGGTGTTCGTCTCCGGCATCGCCTATACAACAGGAAGGGTCTTTGCCTATGCGGCTGTGGGCGTTATGTTGAGCGCCGGGCTTTCATCCGTGCCGGATGTCGCCAACTTCCTTCAAAGATATATGAACGCCATTTTAGGCCCCATGCTTTTCATAACAGGCATATTCCTGTTCGGTTTTATCAATATCAGCCTGCCGGGAATAAACGCCGACAGGTTTAAAAAACTTGCAGGAAAAGGCATGGTTACAGGGCCGTTCCTTCTTGGGATAATTTTTTCACTTGCATTCTGCCCGGTTTCAGCGGCTCTGTTTTTCGGCAGCCTCATACCGCTTGCGCTTTCAGTGAAATCGCCGGTCATGTTTCCGTCATTATATGGTTTCGGAACCGGTCTGCCTGTCATCCTTTTTGCCTTCCTCATCGCTTTCGGTATGCATTCGCTTGGCAGTTTCTTCAAAGGAATCACCCGTTTTGAAAAATGGGCGAGATACGCAACCGGAATAATTTTTGTGCTGGTCGGCGGATACTATGCCCTCATCTACACATTTAAAATAATCTAGAAAGAGAAGTATGAAGATGAAAAAGATTGAGATTATCGGTCCGGGGTGCCCCTTCTGCAAAACTCTGTATAAAAGGGTTGAAGAAGTCGTAATGGAAAACGGAATCGAGGCTCAGGTCGAGCATATTAAGGATTTCAGCGCATTTATCAAATATTTTCCCAGAACCCCGGTTTTAAAGATGGACGGCCAGGTTCTGCATAATGGCAAAATCCTTCCGGACAAGGCGAAGATAAAAAACATGCTGGTCTGATGATGAATCAAACGGCATGAATAAAAAGATAAGGAGAGCTATTATGAAAAAGACAGTTATCGCATTAACGGTTGTTTCATTGCTGGTTCTCGGAATTTCCGCCGAAGCGTCGGCAAAAACGGGCTATAACTGGAGAGGCAGCGGCGGATGGGGAACAGGCACGCCTTATCAGAGCCTTTTTGATCCTTCAAAACTCGAAACAGTAAAGGGCGTAATCGAATCTGTCGAAATGATAAATCCCATGAAAGGCGTACATAATGCGGTTGCTCTGATTCTAAAAACAGACAAGGAAAGTCTAACCGTTCACCTTGGACCTGACTGGTATATTTCAAGACTGGATACAAAACTGAATAAGGGAGATACCATCGAAGTTAAAGGCGCAAAGGCCATTTATTCAGGGAAAACTTTTATAATCGCCTCCGAGATTAAAAAGGGAGATGCCACTCTTGTCCTGAGAAATGATAATGGCATACCTGTCTGGGCAGGGTGGCGCAAGCAGTAGGTTAACCAATTCTTAAGCCGGATTCAACATTTGGATCCGGCTTAAAAATCATTTGAATTGAATACATTATAGATAACCAATTCTTAAGTTATATTAAAAATTTCGGCAACGTCATACATCTGATTATCGGTATGACATTTATTATCGTTTCTCTGCGCATGCTCTATGAAGGGGTTCTTGGAAAGACTCCCCCTCCCCCATCAGGAACTGATATGCCAGGCACCGTCGTAACCAAATCGGTTCTTGGTTCAAGTATTGGTTTTCTTGCTGGAATAATCGGTTTGGGCGGCGGCTACGCTCTTGTCCCGTCATTCCTGTATTTTTTCAGGGCACCGATGAAGCTTGCCATTGGAACATCCATGGCAGCATTTGTCTGGATGGCGCTGGTTGGGGCTATCTTCAAGATTTATCAGGGAGTCGTCAATATTCCGGTTGCCGCTAAATACGGAATTTAGTGTAATCTTGAAGCATCCGAGGACAACTGTAAAAACCATTGCTGTTGAAATTATCCACGCTGCTATTTAAATAAGCAGGAATAGTATTTCAGATAAGTTGTTCAGATTATATATATTGACTACCAATATAATGACTCCTATATGTAACATATAAAATAAATCAAAAGGATGCAGTCCAATGGACCTTAATAACGTAAACTATTGGAAATCATTGATAAACAACGGACTTTCCAGGATGCTGATCTTGAAGGTGTTATCAAAGGGACCTAACCATGGCTATGGGATATTGAAGGAACTTGAATCCCTTACCTGCGGCTGCTGTATCCCCACGTATGGGACTATATATCCAATCCTCAAGGAATTAAATCAGCATGGATACACGGAAGTCAGGGAAGACAAACAGCTCAAGGGTGCCCAGAAAAGACGGGTCTATACTCTGACTTCTCAAGGCTTTGAGGCTTACAAGGTGGCTGTTGAGGCCTGGAAAACCACGATTCCCTATATTTACAAGGCAATTGAATACCAAGAGACTGTTTGTATCAAAGAACAAAAGCAAGCCTGATACAAGGTCCTGACAAATGCACAGGAGGTATGGATGTTCGGATTGAATAATTTCATCACAGCAGGAAAATTCTTTCTCATCATAACAGGTGAGCTGATACTCATCTTTATAGCTGTATCATTTATCATTGGCGTGCTTATGGAATATTTGCCTCCTTCCCGAATAAGGGATTATCTGTCAAACAAGTTTACATGGGTGCAGTATATTATCGGCGCCGGCATGGGTGCTGTCACCCCTTTTTGTTCCTGCTCAACCGTTCCAATCACAGCCGGGTTGCTTAAGGGAGGTGTTCCTTTCGGGCCGGTTATGGCGTTTCTGTTTTCTTCGCCTGTACTAAACCCGATAATCATTGCACTTATACTTTCACTTCTTGGAATCAAAGTAACCGCTGTTTATGTAATTGTTACTTTTTTGGGTTCCATCATTGCGGCAGCCATGTTGTCAAGGTTTGGCATGGAGAACCAGGTGAAACCTCTTCTGAAAATCCAGGAAGATTGCTGCGCAGGAGCGTCAAATCAAGACTATGACCCTTTGATGTACAAGAATGATTCAACTGAATGTTGTTGTTCTTCCGGGAAAGCCCAACCTTCTCCGATTATCAGCATTAAAAACAATCAGAATTCTTGCTGCTGTGCACCAGAGTCTGCACAAACTGAATCAAACCCAGACGAATCATCATGCTGTTCTGTCAGTTTTGAAAATGAAACACCAGCGGAAGATTCATTTAAGGAAAAGATGAAACGGGCTTCTTTGTCGGCTTTTGATACTTTTAAGGAAGTCTTCTGGTATCTGCTCCTTGGGGCTGGCATTGGAGCATTTATTTATGGCTTCTTTCCACAGGCCCTTGTTGTTAGACTGGCAGGTCCGGGTAATCCGTTTTCTATTCCTGTTGCTGTATTCATTGGCATTCCCATGTACATCAGGGCCGAAACCGTTATTCCTATAGGAGCGGCTCTTGTTGGAAAAGGCATGGGTGTCGGCACTGTATTGGCTCTTATAATCGGCGGTGCTGGGGCCAGCATACCTGAAATGATAATTCTCAGCTCCATGTTCAGGAAAAAGCTGATTTTCGCCTTTGTATTGAATGTTTTTATAGTTGCTATTGCAGCTGGGTACCTTGTCGATCTTCTGGTTTATTGAAAACAAAGAATAATAATTCTGTTTGATTATTGTTAGCCTATTGGCTAAATATAAATCTTAATGCAGATGAAAAAAACTTTAGAAATCACCAAGGCACTCGCTGACAGAAACCGGCTCAGAATCATTTTAATGCTTTCATGTAATGAGGAGCTCTGCGTATGCCAGATAGCGGACGTCCTGAATATTACCATGCCGTCTGTTTCGAGACATATGTCAAAACTTTCTGTGGCACGGCTTATTGAAAGTCGAAAAGAAGGCAGGTGGATTTATTACAGGCTTTCTGAAGAATTTCCTTATGACCTTCTGGACTGGCTTGAGGAAAACCTTTCTGACTCAAATGAGATACAAAACGACCGTCGTGTTCTTGAAAAGGTCCTTTCTAAAAAGTCCATGGATTTCTGCAAAAACAATTCAAATATCAGGAGAAAATGTAATGAGTGAACATATTTCAAAGCGGCTTTCGTTTCTGGACCGATACCTGACAGTCTGGATATTTGCCGCAATGGCGCTTGGTGTTGGTATTGGTTATGTCAATCCGGGAGTTTCCGATTTCTGGAACAGGTTCAATATGGGAACAACCAATCTGCCGCTTGCCGCTGGGCTTATCCTGATGATGTATCCGCCTCTTGCAAAGGTGCGATATGAGGAGATGGGGCCTGTATTCAAAAACTTCAAGGTGCTGGGACTGTCGCTTATTCAGAACTGGATAGTAGGGCCTGTATTGATGTTTGCCCTTGCAGTTATATTCCTTCATGACAAACCTGAGTACATGGTGGGTCTTATAATGATTGGCCTTGCGCGCTGCATTGCCATGGTCATAGTCTGGAACGACCTTGCCAAAGGAGACTGCGAATATTGCGCAGGACTTGTGGCATTCAATTCAATCTTTCAAGTGCTGTTCTTCTCGGTCTATGCATATGTCTTCATTACTGTGCTGCCGACATGGTTCGGGCTTAAAGGCATTACTGTAAGCATTACGATTGCCCAGATAGCCAAAAGCGTTTTCATTTACTTGGGCATACCCTTTATAGCCGGAGTCATTACGAGATTCATGTTGATAAATATAAAAGATAAAAAATGGTACCATGAAAAATTCATCTCGAAGATCAGTCCGATAACGTTGATTGCACTGCTGTTTACAATAGTCGTGATGTTTTCATACAAAGGCCAGTACATAATCAGCCTTCCGCTTGACGTCGTGCGCATTGCCATTCCGCTGCTGATATATTTCATTTTGATGTTCTTCATCTCATTTTTCATGAGCAAGAAAGTTCATGCAACCTATGGACAGGCGACAACGCTCAGCTTCACGGCAGCATCGAACAATTTCGAACTGGCGATCGCGGTAGCAATAGCCACATTCGGTATCAGCCACGGTGCCGCTTTTGCCGCTGTTATAGGGCCGCTTGTAGAGGTGCCTGTCATGATAAGCCTTGTGGTTGTGGCATTGAGGCTTGGCAAAAAATATTTTCCAGGGGCAACAGACAGCTGTTCAGGCTGAGTCCCGGAAGCCCGTGCTTATCGCTGTTTCCAAAGGGTAGTTTCCTCAGGGTTTTTCACTGCGGGTTTTATTCCCAACATGATTTTCTCAATAATATATTATTTTATTAGTATGCCATCTTTTCTTTGACTTCTGCCGCTGAATTATGCTAGCCAACCCGCATTATGGATAACGACGACAGTAACGGCGATAGATGCATGTGAACCATACCCCAGGCGTGGAAAATCCTTGACCCGGGGTGGAAGAGGATGACCGTGCCGGCCTGAAAGAAAGCCTGGTAAAGAGTCAATCCCAAAAAATTTAAAACGCACGGGTGACTTGCCATGATGAAAGGATACCAGCTCTGCGAATGTAAAATTACGAACGGTGAAACATCAAGAGACTGCCAGATTCAGGTATTTATCAATCCGGATCCCGAAGAAAAACGTTATCTTATTGAAGATCTCAAGGTTGACGAGCATACGCTGAATTCTGCACTTGACCCTGACGAGATCTCCCGTCTCGAGTTCGAGCCGAACCACCTGGCGGTCATTTTCAAAATGCCAAAGAGCTATTCCGGAAATGACCAGCTCCTTTTCAGGGTTGCCTCGACCGGTGCATTCCTGTTCGAAGACAGGCTCGTAATAGTAATTTCTGAAGACGTGCCTCTTTTTGAAGGCAAGCAGTTCATGAGGGTCACATCACTGAGAAGCCTTTTTTTAAGAATTCTGAACAGAAGCGCCTATCACTTCATGGAACACCTCAAAATCATCAATATGCTTACAGACGAGATAGAAGACAAAATTAACGAATCGATGGAGAATAAGTATCTCATCAATCTGTTCACTCTTGAAAAGAGCCTTGTATACTATCTTAACGCCATACACTCAAACACCGTTGTTATTGAAAAAATCAAGAACGCCTCTGCAAAGATCGGTTTCTTGACAGAAGAAGCGGAATTTCTGGACGACATCCTGGTTGAAAACAACCAGTGTTTCAGACAGGCGGAGATATACTCGAACATTCTCGCAGGCCTCATGGATGCAAGGGTTTCAATAGTCAGCAATAATCTCAATATCCTTATGAAAACACTAACCCTTATTACTATCGCTATAATGATTCCAACACTTGTTGTAAGTATATTCTCAATGAATGTTACAATGCCTATTCCGCATGACCATCCTTTGGCCTTCTGGTTTATCATGGCAACGGCGCTTGTCTCTGTTGCTGCAGTGATATCATTCTTCAAATTCAAAAGGCTGTGATAAATCAATTTTCTGGAATTTTCATGCTTTTTATTGGGAAATAGTTTTTCCTATCAGGGGCAACAGGTACGCCCCTTAAAGATAATTATTATAATATATCAATATGTTATCTAATAGACTTTACTGGCATATGTATTGCTTCAATATCTATTAAAATCCCATCCGTAACGGAGAACGATATGAAAAGGTTTTCAATACTATTTTTCCTGGCCGTCTTTTCAATATTTACAGGATGCAGTTCAACGGAAACCAGCACTGTCGTTAATGACCCGATAATCTATGCGGAAGGCTCAGCGGCTGCTGATGCTTCAACCCAGAAGGTTTATGATGGAGAATCTGTTGTTTTACCTGACGAAGATGGAATCGACGTTAGATATAATGAAGTAAGGCAGAAGGCGTCCCATAACGCATACCAGCGGGATGAAAGCATAATCGATCAGCTCATTTATCACAGGGTTCGCGCCATTGAATACGATCTTCACACAAATTACGGAGAGCCCGTATTGAAACTTCAGGCAGCCCCGGACGGCGACTGGCTCGTTTATCATCATATTGCCGATATGGAAACCAATTTCAAACTCTTTTCCCAGGCTCTTTCTCAGCTTAAAGGCTTTCACGAGATAATGCCAGAGCATGAGGTCATAACCGTTTTCTTTGATATCGGCTTTGACGCAAAGCATACGCCTCAGGATTTTGACGACCTCATCAGTTCTTATATATCGAGGGAGTGGATATTTACGCCTGCCGACCTCTTGAACAGGTGTACCGGGGCATCAACCTTGAAAGGTTCAGTCAATGCATGCGGATGGCCATACCTCGACGAACTTCGCGGCAAATTCATTTTCGTTCCAACATCAGGTTCATATGCAGGCGAAAACAGGAAAGATGCTCTCGAAAGGCTGTGTTTCGTAACCGGCGGGTTCGGTGATGTGAATTCAGTTTTTTTCAACATGGAGTATGAGGAGAATGATACCGATCCCGCAGAGGTTTACAATGCCGGTTATGTAAGCCGCGTGTATTATGCCGACAGCGCAGAAAAGTTCGCAGATGCAAAAGACCAGAAGGCTAATCTCATCGCCATCAACGAAATAAACAGCATAGAGTATCCATGGAGCAATACATTCAATTCATCCGGTTATCCGTTTGAGTGTATTGACGACCCTGACAGAATACCCGGGGATTATAAAGAAAAGGCTGACATTATCGGCATCGTATCTGATTCCGGGGGCCTGGGAATCGCTTTTAAGGACTCTTTCACATTCTTGTATGAAAATGCCGCAAACGAGGATTCAACATGGTCGGGGATCATATCGGTTCCTGACAGCTTCTCGCATTCCGGCGCTAATGCCTTTATCATGGCAAGAGAAAGTCTATCACCGGGTTCCCCATACTTTGCAGTTGTCAGACCTTCATCTGTGCTCCCCCTGTCTGTCCTTATCCGTACCAGGGAAAACTGTTTGCCGAAACTTATTCCGGGATTGAAAGTGACTCCATCAGGCATTCCCTGGCATGATGCCCCGTTTGTACGCCTCAATATATCAAACGGATGCAAAACCATTTCCGCATCAGGTTCTTTTGACGGCAGGACATGGGTTGAGATCGCATCATATACATTCAGCATGCCTTTAAACATGCACGGCATAGGCACATCATCGGATTTGCCGGGCGGGTTCAAGTCGCTTTTTGCCGGTATTACAAAGGCCACATCATCGGATGTTAAAAAATACACCTCATCGGATCTCATTACTGGTGAAATCGGAAAAGTGAATAATTCGGCAGTATTTGATGGCGTTTTCCCTGAATAGTTTAAGGTTTCAAAGCGAGTTTACCTTATGGTCCTCGCCCAGTGCTTCAATTATTTTTTTACATAAATGACCCATCTCAAAGGGTTTCATAACAACCTGCTGGATATCCTTGAACTCGATCTTTTTCTTGATAATGTCTTCTGGATAGCCGCTGATGACAACTACCGGAATATCAGGATCAATCTGCCTGAATTTTACAAGAGCCTCTTCACCATTCATAACAGGCATTACAAGATCAAGTACTATACAGGTTATCCGCTCCGGAAGTTTATTTGACTGCTCCCTGTTTTTCCTGAATATTTCAACAGCATCCGCACCGTTAACGGCTGTAATGACATTAAAACCGAGAACTTCAAGCATCTTCTTTCCTACATTAAGGACGATCTGCTCGTCATCAACAAGGAGTATTGTCTTTTTCTGACGATTGCCGGTTTCAGCCTGTGACGCCAGAGAGATTTCAGCCGGTTGCGATTGAGCAGGCAGCAGTACGCAAAAAGACGAGCCTTTTCCAGGCTCGCTTTCAATCCGGATAGTACCTCTCATTTTTTTTACAATACCCTGAACGGCTGCCATTCCAAGTCCGCGGCCAAAGAATTTAGTTGTAAAGAAGGGGTCGAAAATCCTCTGTTTTGTATGTCTGTCCATACCGCATCCGGTATCAGACACCTTGAGAAATACATACCTCCCTTCAGCCAGGGCATCATCAGGCCATGGTGTTTCAAGGTCCTTTTTTTTGCAGCTGACCGTTCCGGTTGAAATGGTTATCACTCCGGGGTTGTCCCCTATCGCTTCGGATGCATTTATTACAAGGTTGATTATAATCAGTCTCATCTGGTCAACATCAACAGATATCATCGGCAATGCCGGATCGAGATCGCTTACAATTGTAATCCTGTTGGACACATTTTGATCAAATACCGGCATGACATTTTTAATGATTCTGTTTAGGCATGTATCCTCAATTATGTTTCTTCCCTTCCCCGCATATGCAAGCATGTGAGATGTAAGTTCGGAAGCCTTGTGTACTGCCTTAGCGGCTGAATTGAGATATTTTCTGGATACATCTGAAGTGTTCTCGTCAAAGAGAGCCAGTTCGATATTGCCAAGTATCGCCATCAGGAGATTGTTGAAATCATGTGCAATGCCGCCCGCAAGCATCTCAATGCTGTCTATCCTTTGAGCCTGCTGGTGTTGCTGAACGATTGCTATCCTGTCGGCTTCAGCTTTCTTTCTGTCTGTAATATCGCTGATGATATGAACGGCGCTTGTTATATTGTTGTTTCTGTCAAGAACAGGATCTACGGTTATCAGCTTCCACCTGCCGTTCAACTCAAGCTCGACCGATTCCCTCTTCTTTGATTTCTTCATTTTTAAAACAGGGCATTCAGGCAACGGCTCTTCTGTCCCGTGTACGACTTCACAGCAGTGTTTGCCTTCAATATCGCTGCCATATCTTTCCCTGCTTGCCTGATTGAATCTTAGAATCCTCATATCATCATTGATCAGCCATATCATATCCTGAACGGAATCGAATGTTTTCTGCCACTCGTCAGATGCCTTATTGATGCTCAGGCTGGTTTTCTTCAATTGCCTGGCATGTCCTGTGACCTTTTTCTCAGGGTTGTCTCTGCATATCTGCTGTTCAAAAAATTTCTTTTCCGTTATGTCGTGGACAACAGAAAAAAGAAAAGATTTATGCCCTATCATTACGGGATTTGTAAAAACCTCAACCTTTCTGACTTCTCCGTCGGCAAGCCTGTGCGGGACAATAATTGTATTCGTCTTGCCGTTGACTGAATTTATTGCATTAACAGCGAAGATTTCAGGAGAGGTTTGATTGATGTCGGTAATTTTAAGCGAAGTGATTTCTTCGTGCGAATATCCATAGAACTTTACGGCCGCTCTGTTAGCATCAACGATATTCATGGTCAACGGATCAATAAGCAGCATAACAGTATGTGAATTATCGAAAAGACTGCGGTACCGCTCTTCGCTTTGTACAAACTTTTCCATAACTGTTATTTTATCTGTTATGTCGGCGGCAATGACCGAAATCTGAGCCAGGGAGCCGGATACGTCTAAAATTGGATCCACATGTATATCATACCACCTGCCTTCATGTTTACATCTGCCATGATATGGTTCAGGATTCTCGGTAAATTTATGATATTCCTTTTTCTTGGAATCTCTTATTTGTTCGGGAAAAAAATCAAATATTTCACGTCCAGGTATTTCTTCTATGCCAAGGCCCAGCTTCCGGGCCCCTTCTTCATTGGACTTGATGATTCTTCCATTTATATCGAGAATGAGCCTTATTCCGGGAGTGCTTTCAAATAGCACGTTTAGAAGCATGTCCTGGTAGTTCAGCCTTGCTTCCTTTTCTTTTTTCTCGGTTATGTCCCTTAATATGGCAACAGTTCCAATAGGATTTCCATCTTTATCGTTCAGTCTTGCGTTATGAACTTCAATTGGGAAAGTGCTGCCGTCTTTTCTGATCGCCGTGTATATCGAATTCTTTGGGGATACCCCATTTATGATTTCACGCCTGCTTTTAGAGAGCCTCTCGTGTTCATCGGGTGAAATCCAATCAAAGACAGATGTTCCAATCGCCTCTTCAATGTTTTTGATACCGAACATACTGATCGCTACATCCGATGCATATATCAAGTTCCCCTCAATATCGGACATGATAATCAGGTCAGGCAATGCCCTTATTATTCCATGATATAAAATGCCGGATTTGCCGCGCATCAACTTAAAGGATTTTTTTGGATGTGCTGATCTGTGATAGACATCCTTTTGAGGATTAAACTTCAAACTTTCAGTTTTTTCCCTGGAGATCATTGATTCCTCCTTTTTCCTTATCCCCAGTCGAACCTAATACATAAAAGGCAAATAAATAATGGTAAAATAATAACCCTTACGTATTATAAAGCAAGCATATTTAAATTATTTTATGAGAAATATTTTACAGTGCCGAAGGTTATGAAGATCAAGCCATCTGACTATATTGTTTCAATTCCGAGGCTGGTAAATATTTCATGGTATGATTGTATATTTTCGGGTTTAATGAATTTTTTCATTTCTTCCGGAACATGTCTGTTCTGTCCTGAAAACTTGGCAAGTTTTTCAGGCCATAACGGATTATATGCAAGCAGCCTTACTTTACGGACTTTGCATGAGACGAGGAATCTGGCAATTGCATTGAGGTTTGAATACGTATCTGTAATACCTGGGACCAGAGGCACCCTAGGAAGAATCTGTACCTGATTCATGAAACAAAGGGTTCTGAAGTTCTCGATTATTTTCTCATTTGCTGTGCCGCAGTATTTTCTGTGTTCGGTGCTATCGATTAGTTTTATATCAAAATATATCATATCCAGCCAGGGAATCATTTTTTCAAGAAACCGGTCAATTTCGAACAGACCGCAGGTTTCAAGCAATGTATCTATTCCAAGTCTTTTACATTCCTTGAGGAGCTCTGAACTGAAATCCATAAACATGGTCGGTTCGCCGCCAGATAAAGTCACGCCTCCGCCGGAGGTTTCAAAGAATGGCTTGTCCTTCATGACTTCGGATAAGACCCTCTCAATGCTCATCTCCCTGCCCACTATATCTAACGCCCCTGTCGGGCATACGCTGATGCATGTATGACATTCGGAACACCTGGACCGGTCAATTCTCAGATTGCCGCAATCTCCGTTTATTGCATGGTTGCTGCATGTGTTTACACATGTCAGGCAGCCTATGCATTCTTTTGAGTCATATGAATGTTCTGGTCCGGGTCTCATCCCCTCAGGGTTGTGGCACCATACGCATGACAGGGGACAGCCTTTCATGAAAATGACGGTCCTTATACCCGGACCGTCATCAAGGGAATTCCCCTTCATCTCGAATATAAGCGGTTTTTTCATATTCCGTATTCTGCCCTCTCGATGAGTTCGATTTGCATGTCGCGGTTTAGTGTCGTGAAATATGCATTGTATCCTGAAATCCTTACAAGCAGGTGCTGATAGTTTTCAGGATTGAGCATGGCGTCTCTCAATGTATCGGTTGAAACCACATTAAACTGCATCTGCATGCCACCGAGGTTGCTGTATGTTTTCACATAGGAATAGATGTGTTCGACCGAGTCTTCGTGAGAATCGGCTGCCGACGGTACGACTTTGACATTAAATGCGATATTGTTGTTCATATTAAGAGGATCGAGCCCGGATACATCGCGTATATTGTCAAGCAGATTCCTGGATGCGTGCGCTTCGGGTGTGAGACCGGGCGTGAAGGCTTTGCCGGCAAGCCTTCCCGAAGGGAGCGCTCCGGTAAGGCTTCCGAAGGCAACATGATTGGACATCGACCAGAACCCAGCCGTATACGGTCCGCCCCTGAAATTTCTGTATGCACCATAGCAGTCATGGGCGAATCTGGTTATCCTGTTTGCTATTTGAAGGGCCTCTTCCGAACCGGAACCAAAGAGCGGCACCTTTTTCCTGACCATTGCATGTAAAGCTGGATCTGCTTCAAAATTGGTCCTGATTGTATCCTTTATTTTTGCAAAGCTTACCTTCTTTTCGTCGAACACGAGCTTTTTTATGGCCATCATCGAGTCCGTAATATCAGCAAGGCCTATGCAAGCTGCACCTGAAGAGTTGTGCCTGGCTCCTCCCTTTGTGACATCAACCCCTGTCTTGATACCGTCACTGATAAGAGCTGATATGAATGGCGTGGGTCTTATTACGCTGTGAGCCTGTCCCAGCATGTTGTTATATTTAACTGAGTTGTCTATAAGGAATCTGAATTGTTCGGTGAAGGCATTGAAGAATGCCTCGAATGAATCGAAATCATCACCTGTCTTGGGCCCCACTGAAAGTTTCATGAGTGGATGCAGGCCGTTGTTCAGCGCCATTTCAAGGGCAGCGACCATATTCATCATCATGCAGTTTGTGTGTCCAATATGTTTTCCCGAAAGCGTAGGTTCAACACAGCCTGTTGCTGACCAGTCCCTCAGGTCTTCAATCGGATAGGAAAATTCCTCAAGCGATTTCATCACGGCGGTATCGTTATGAATTGAAGGAGTGGCTGTTGTTATAAGATTAACCTCGGATAAACGCTTCAGATATGTATCGCTGTTCTTATCCCTGTTATAGCGGGCATTGACGTTCGGGTCCCTTATGCCGAGGATTTCGGTAACTTTAAGGAATATATACGTCATGTCGTTAACGGCATCTTCGCCTTCAGGGGTTATACCGCCCAGGGTGATGGCCTGATCCGACGAACTTCCTCCGAAGAGGTAGTTTCCTATATCGGGAATGAGAGGCAGGTGATCGGTGCACCGCATATAAAAACAAGATACAAGCTCGATGGCCTTTTTTATGTATGCGTCTTTGTCGGCCCTGGTCTCAAGCTTGGTGATATCGGCGGCAAAGTAAGGTTGCAGCCACTGATCGAGTCTACCGAGCGAAAATCCTGCATTCGTGTTTTCCATATGGACGCCTATCCAACCGATCCACAGGCAGCTTATGGCCTCATAAAGAGTTTCACAGGGGTTTTCCGGCACTTTTGCGCAAATTTCGGATATCTTTAAGAGTTCTTTCTTTCTTTCAGGGTCTCCGGTTTTACCGGCCTCGATCATGGCCTGCCGCGACAGGTTCTTGGAATATGATGCAAGTCCTTCAAGACACAATATCATACCGTTCAATGTTGCAATCCTGCCCGTTTCAGACGGATCGACCTTCAATAGTTCTTCTTCAATCTCCTTGATGATCCCTTTGGTCCCCAGCCTGAAAAGCTTGGGAAAGTCGCATATCGTGTGTGAGAGCGCCACAGTCTTCCACAGGAAATAGACTGCGAAACGTTCATCCAGTTTCTGGCAAAGGGGATTATCGTATTTCATTCTAACCCATTCCCTGACGTTTCTCTTTGCCCAGTAGGGAAAAACCTCATGATGAAGCACACGTACGGTTTCTTCGCTTATGTCATACCTGTTCAGCGACCTGTAAGGAGTTGTCAAGAGTTCACCCCATATAAGGGTCCCGCTTGTGTCGGGATAAATAACCACTCCGATCGGTTTTGTCGTTGTGGTGCCGGCGATAAGGTCATCTTCCGCTATAATGGGAAGCTTTTTTTCCATAAGATATTTGAAGGCATACCCCTGTCTCAATTCAGGTTCCCATGCAGAACCGTCCTTTCTGAATTCAAAGCCGTTCTTTCTGAACCATTCGGTAAGAATAGCAGGCCTTTCCGCACATATTTCGGGCTTGATTGAAAAGTGGTTCCTGTGAAACTTTTTGATCCTGGGAAAGTCATCAAGCGAGTATTCCGGAAGGTACGGATCATCGAGAAACTTAACACCCGGATCAATAGACGGCGCTTTCATCCTCTGCACCTTAGCCTTTTGATCGGGAGCATTTTTGCAGGCTTTGACCTTGGTCGATTCATTCTTTGCCTTTTCCTCTTCCTGCTGTTTCAGCATTGTGCTTATCTGCTTGTCCTTTAAAAGCACTGATAAAAGGAAATTGAAAACCCCCAGGTAGCTCATGTTGCCTTCGGTAATGAGTCTGTTCTTTAAAAGAAGATTCATGACCTCGTTAGGCGGCAGGCTGATCATTTCCCTGAGTGTGGCTTCGTCGGTGAAAACAAGTCTGCAATCAGAATTCTGAGGTATGTGATCAAGTACTGTGGCCTTTCCGTTCTTGAAAGATATGGCCCTGTTGACCGAATTGTTTACCGTCTTTATTCCGAGAGTGAAGTCTATCCACCCGTCTGTTGAACGCAGGTATTTTTTTATGCCCGGCCTCAGATTGACACATGCAGCCATAAGTCTAAGAAGTATTCCTGCCAGCACGTTTGTCGGCGAATTTAAAATATCCTTGATCATCAGCACCTCCCGGGGTCCAAAGCGTATCATTCAAAATGACGACAAACTCGATTATCCATCAAGTTGCAAGGTCTGTCCAGAGGTTTGGGGGATGCTATCTGTAGGAGTTAATCAATTCTTCGGTAATTCTTTTTATTACAATATCAACCTTGCTGAATACCTGTCTTGATCCGATGCTGTTGTGCAGGGTCACGATACCGTTTATCATTATCCAGAGTTTTATCGTATGTTTCATTAGGTCGGTTTCATCATGGCACCTGACAGTGTCTTTAATCGTGGCCAGTGCAATTTCCATGGCCCTTAATGACGATTTTCTTTCTTCTGCCGCAACGTCCTCCATAGGCGTACCGATATAATCAAGATATTTGGGACTGTTGCCGTTGAACATGATCTTGTAATAATCAGGATTCCTGATCCCGAAATCTATATAAGATCTTATCATTCCTTCCAGTCTTGCATGAGGTTCCTTCTCTTTTTCATACACCTTGTCCATATCCTGCGACAGCATTTCGAAGCCCTTCGCCCTTACAAGTATGTATATCTCATCCTTGTTGTTGAAATAGTTGTATATATTGGCAGCGGTCATTCCAAGACGGGATGCGAGTTTTCTCATGCTGAGATTGATGAAGCCTTCGCTCACGATTATATCAAGAGCAGCTGTTAGTATCCTTGCCCTTATTTCTTTTATCTCTTCTGCTTTTCTCGGTGTCTTTGCCATCTTGATGCTCCGTTTTAGCCTTTACCTGATGTCTATTCCTATACCCATGTATCCGCCGGAAGGTTTGATTCCCATAAGGCTTATCTCAAAATCTGGCAGGTCATTGGATATTTTATCAATATCGAGGTCTCCTGTATCTAGTTCAGCCAGAAGTTCTCTGGCTTTTTTCTCGTTTATGACAAGGGGGGTCTTTTCAAGCCATGGATTCATGAGTTTGATTATCTGAGGCATGAGGTTCCTGACCGCCCTTTCGATATCAACGGCTTTTTCAAGGCCAAGCCTGTCTGCAAGATAGAAAATATTGAATTCGTTGAGCTTCAGGTTCAGCCTGAGATAAGGCTTGCCTCCCTGTACGATTATGTCTGTTTCCACTTCAGTAACAAGATCAATGGCAACCTCAAGCTGCCTGTTTGCATTCATGTAAAGGCCTGTTTTGAGGTTCGGGACATAAAGCTTTATTTTACCGTCATTGAAATCAATGAAAGGCGGTCCGCCGAATGTGACATTCGCCTTCATGTCAGCCGGAAGCCCGAGATCAGGCAGAAGCTTTCCGACATCGAGGCTCAGGCCGAAACCGGCCTCGTTCAGTGCAGCAAGCATACCGTTTATCGAATCGGCCGATACAGCCAATGCAAGGTCATCATCCTTGAACTTACCAAGTGAATCAGACAGTGTTATTGAAGGCGGCAGGCTTATAATACCGTTATTCTTAACCGGTTTTGATTTTCCCCCAAAGCCCGCCATGAAACCGATGCTGTCTGATGTGCCGGTGAATTTTTCCAGTTCCGCGTCTATTGACAAATTTCTGATGCCCAGAATCGAATCAATGAGCTCGTTTTCTCCTTTTGCAGGCAGTATGTCATCAAGATCGACTTTTACCGGAGCAATGTATACAATAAGGCCCAGACCTTTATTATTTACAATCGAATTTAATGCATTGCTGACAACACCGGCGAGCCAGCCTTTTATCGGGAGCTTCAAATAATATGTATCGTGGCTGATGCCAAGACCATCAAGGAACTTTGTCAGGATGACCATGCTGGGAATGTCAGCTTCAAGCTCCTTAAGCCTAAGATCAAGCGATGATATATTCACACCCAGTCCTGTGGCTTCCTTCACGCCCATCTTGAGTGACAGGTCGGCAGCAATACTGTTGAGTTCAAGAACAACCTTTGTATCGGCAAGACCATCAGGAAATTTCATATCGCCGATGCTGACGAATTTAATGTCAGCGGATATTTCAATGCCTTTGAGATTCATGCCGGCAAAGAGTCTGGCTGTATCAGTATTCCCGGGTTCTCTGGCACACAACCGGTTTATGGCTACATCATAACCGGTCTTTATATTAATGCCGGTAAGTTTCAATTTTACAACGGCCTTGAAAGGATCTGTAACTTCCACGGTTATATAATCATCCATATCAACATCTTTTTTGCCCACAGCTTCATTGAGCAGGTCGGATATGACAGCCGTAAACTCTGCCGGCAGTTCCAGCGTGGAATTATCTAATACAGCACCAACAGCATTACCTGATTTCGTACCTGATGGAACGCCTGCCCCCCTTAACAGTACAATCCTGTCCCGACCTGCATATCCGTTCGCATCTATGGCCGAAGCCTCGATTGCAATGAAAGGGCTCGAATCTTGTGGCAGAGGTAGCTCGACTGAAAAGCCGCCGCCGGAAGAGATATGGGTATCCGATCCGTTTACAAGGAGTGAAACAATCTTTTGATCGCCCTTGTTTACTGTCCCGGTGACAACGATGATTTGCTGATCGAAACCGATTACCTTACCGCTCGAAGGGGTCGCTATTTTTACAACAGGCGGAATGTATCCTTCGGGATAGTTGATGCTGCCGCCCGGTTCTTCTCCTGCCGGTCCGGTGGCATATTCGGTTTGTGGCCTGTAATCTTCGGTACCGATCCCACCTGAACCCGAACATCCCGAAATTATGCCTAGAAATATTATAAAAAGCCCTGTGAATATCTTTTTTAATGTCTTTTCATTATATTTCATTTCGAAATCTCCTCAGCCTTTCCTTCATGAATCCTAAAACTTGAACTCCGCAGAAATGCCTGCTGCAAACCCGTAGCCGGACAGCGTTATCTGTTCTCCTGTCTCCGCTTTCGTATATTCCTTCTCGATCAGGTAATGATACTGAATCATTGTCTGTACGCTTACGGGTTTGCTCCAGAATCTGCCCGGTTTGTCCCATCTGTTTTCAGTCCCGATGCTCAATATGTGCTTGTCGTTGTCGAGGAAATTCGTAGTCCCAGTCTGATCCGGTACGGGAGATTTCCAGAATGAATACCCGCCCCTCAGGGTCATATCCCCTAGCCATTTGTTTGAGTAAATGACACCCTTTTCTATTCCGGCCCTGACATTGAATACATCATTAAAGGAAGGGGTCGGCTCGCCGTGAAGAACGTCAATATATTTCGACCATTGCATCCATGTAAGGTCGGCGCTTAGTTTGAGGTCGTTATCGAACCTGTATGCCGCACCGAAGGCCCACTGTGAAGGCGAATAATAATGTGCAAAGTGGTGATTATAGTCAAAGGAAACTGTCAGAGGCTTGCCGTCGGGGTCTTGAGGGTTTTGTATCAAAACATCAACATGATTGGTGCCGTAATCATCCATATAGAGTTCATCCCGCCACGACAGGCCGAATGAAAGCTTTTCGTTGGGCTTGATCTGCAAACCCACAATGGGAGAAACGCATAATTTCGTTTTCTGGTCTTCGCCTATATCACCCGATACACTGGCATATTGAGAATTTCCGTTCGGCCCGAGAAAGGCCTTAACAATATCATTTATCGCCTGCTTGTCGACATATACTGGCCCTTTACTGTTTGTCTCAAGTTCAAGCAGTATGTTTGCGCTTACGCCGATTGAAAGCCATTTTACGGGTTCATATCCAATGCCTGCCACTGCGACAAGCCTGTGCAGATCGTCATAATAAAAAATATAACGCTCCTCTTCAGGAAGCTGGGTTCTCCACCAGTACAGGCTGTCGGTCGGTATCAGGAATGTCCCGCCAAGCACCAGCGGTGTATTCTTGAGATACTTTGAGATGCCTCTTATATCAGCGCTGAAATTAAATCCGATATTCGTAACCGAGTCCTGTCCTGAAGGCGTATGCTTCCCGTATATCGAACTGTCAACCGTGCCTTTTAAATCGAATGTTGAAATGCCGAATTCGCTTGTCAGGCCTACATCCTTAAAAAAATCGATACCGGTCAGGCCTGCAGGATTCAAGTATGCCTCGGATCCGTCTAGGGATAGCGCTACCCCCGTGCCTGCCATGGATTGAGACCTGATGCCAAGGCCGCAGATTTCTCCCATTGATGCAAAAAGAATTGCCGGGGAAAATATACCCGTGAGGATTAAAACAATGAATAAGGGGGTTCTTCCTTTCATATCTAGAACCTCACCTTCCATGTGATACCGGTATTCCAGAGAGTTCCCCCGTATTTCACTGAAATACCGCTTATATCCTTAGTTACTTCGGAATCAGGCATGTATTGATACTGTACATGCAAATCCAGATCCGAATCCCTGAAACTGTATCCTGCACCTGTGCAGATGATATGGGTGTTTCCATCGATATAATTGAACACCCCGGTCTGTTCAGGGGCAGGCGTAGGCCTGTACATGTAACCGGTCCGCAATTTGATTTTTTCGGTAACAGCATATTCAAGACCCAGTTTAGGGTTAAAGGTATCTTTAAACCCCGGGTCAGGTGTCTCTTGATGAGGCCCTTTATAGTCGGACCATTCTGAATATGTAAGATCGAAAGAAGCGGTTATTCTGGAACCCTTCAATCCTAATCCGAGTGTATATTCCCTGGGTGAAAAGAATGAATTGTGTTCAAGATCGACCTTGATAACAGGAATCCTGTCAGCCAGTGTTTTATTCACATTCCCGTTCTTATCGACCGGAAGTATGTATAGATATTGATAACCTGATGAATCGGCGCTTATCTTGTCCCTGAAGCTGAATCCCAGGCTGAGCCAGTCAACAGGTTTATAGGTCAGACCTGCATAGAATGCCGCATTCAGAATCAATTCCCTGTTTACGGCAGCCTTTACATTTGCACTGTCGCTTATGTCAATCTGGAGTTCATCAATAAGCTTTTCGATATCTGTTATGTTATCTATAATCTTATTTGAATCGACCTTAAGTGTTATGTGGGTGTCGGTATCGGCAAGCCTGAGCAGTATCTCTGAACCGATGCCGATTGATATCTTTTCACCGATATTTTTTGAAATGCCTGCATAGGCGCCAAGTCCCTTGGCGACATCGTTGTAAACGGGAAAGAAATAGTCTCTTGCTGTTTCGGGAATGTCAATGTCCAGTATTGCCTGAGTTGGAACAAAACAGGAAATGCCGAGGGTGAATCCTTTCATATGGCTTTCCAGTCTTCCGAGATCCATCACCAGACCAGCCGTGATGGCCTTTATATTCTCGTCGTCTTTTGCTGTTTTACCGGTACTGTCACTTATCTTGAAATCAGGCATCACGTACATCGCACCGATGCCGAGCTGAAGCCATTGGTCTTTTTTCAGTACGAAATTGAGTCCGGAAGGGTTGTAGTAAGCCGCTGTATAATCATCTGAAATAGCCGTCATGGCCCCGGCCATGGAAGACGCCCTTGATGAAAGTCCAAGAAATGATGCCGTATCAGCTACGGCATCAGTCTGGAAAAATAAAACAAGGAGAAGGGGCAATAATGCATTTCTTAAATAAACAATAAAATTCGGTGTCCTGTGGCACGTGATGTTATTCATGAGTGCGGCCACACACCCTACAAATACTTCCAGCCCCTGTCACCCATAAAAAAGCCAAATGGCAGCACAATTTCAAGATTCAATAACCTCCCCATCCTTAATATAACAACGTTAAGCTAATTAAATATAAGCAACCTGCGTGCCATACTCATCACTTTTCAAACATTTGGAAATGACCCTGCAAGTTACTGAAAATACGAGCATAAAAAGCTGCAGCTATATTATTCTCCGACAGTTGATAAAAGTTATATATTCCATTCATATTTCCTTATGAATATTTTTTCTCTTTTGACCGGCAAAGTATTTCATAACATCTGTATACCTGGTACTAAATCCAGCCCAGGAATCCCATGAAGATAATCAGGCACAGCAGGTCAAAACCAAGTATTGATCCTGTTGCAATGGCTTTCGCTTTAATAGTTTTCATATCATGGACCCAGTATGCAACCGCATAGAACGGAAAATATCCAATCAGCCATATTATGAACGGAAACTTGATTCTCCACCATGAATACTCCCAGGTAAGGGCATTAAGCGCATTGAGTATGATCTCTATTATCACGCTCAATGTCGTGAAGAAGACAATGAAGAACCACCTGTTAGGGATGCCCATAATCTTCATGTTCTTGTCTTCGGGAAGGATTATGGTTGAAGCTATTCCAAGTATCGAGAACATGAAGCAGATTTCAATATTCAGGCCGATGAGGATCAGGTATGCAGTGTCGCCGCCCGGAGCGCCCCATACAGGGGCATACTGCGTGAAATAGAATACAAGGCCGTTCCATATTTCATTGAACCAGTCCATTCCCCAGAGGGCGAGACCCGCGAAGACCACACTCCAGTTCTTCTTTGCCACCTGTGTGTGGTATATGTAAATGACTATTACGAGAATCGGTATCACATACCATTTGAACGTTGCCGGGTCTCTCAGAATGCCGAGCGCCTGAATCGAATACTCTGTCATGTTGTCCATGTTCTTTACAATTGATAGAGCCTGTTCTGAAAATCCGTTCATGATAACCTCCTTCACTTATTTAATTGAAATCAAATTAATCTTTTTTAAAAGAAATGAAAAATATAAAAATGACACACACTAAAGGCTGAAATTTCCGCTGCCCCGTTCAATGGCCTTGACTGTGCTTCGGATGCCTTTACTATTTAAACAGGTGCAATTTTTGTGATTATTTTTAACTGGAGGTGGTGCCTTGATGGAATTTTCAGTTTCCGGCTCACAAGAAAAAGATGATCATACCGGACTAACAAGAAACGCCTTTTTCAAGGCAACAGGGTTGGCCGTTCTCGGTATTCTTTCAGGATGCAGCGGAAGATCAACAGACACCTATCCGGCGTCTGAAAATTATCACACGTCGGCATTTTCAAAATCAGAAGGAACCGAAGAAACAGTGTTGGATCTTTCTTCAAATATCAATCCATGGGGACCCGCACCTGTTGCTCTTTCAGCCATGAAAGAGCAACTATATCGCAATGTGAGCCTTTCTGGCATCAACCGTTACCCTGATTTCATGAGCCTGAATATCAGAGCCAGCGCTGCAAAACTCAACCGTGTATCACCGTTAAATATCGTTCCTATTTGCGGCATCTCTGAAGCGGTCAATATACTTTCTGATGCATATCTTGATGAAGGGGACGAGGTTATCACAACAGACCCTGCATTTTTTCTCATGGAACAGAAAGCCCTTTTGCAGAAGGCTTCTGTTGTAAAAGTGCCATTGATGAAAGACCACAGAACCGACCTCGATGCAATCATTAAAAGAATATCAAAAAAAACTAAGCTCATATATCTGATGAATCCACATAATCCCTGCGGGACGATCATCAAAGACAATGAACTTGAAAATTTCATGACAAAGCTTGCGGCAGTAAACCTTTTGAGAAAAACAAAGGTTATTGCAGTTCTCGATCAGGCATATGGCGATTACGTCGTCGACCCTGATTATGGCAAAACACTTACCGGTTATATTTCTTTTAATCCAATGGTCGTACTTCGTACCGCATCCTTCGCCTATGGCATGGCGGGCTTGAGATGCGGCTATGCCATTGCAAGAAGAGACATCGCAGCAGAAATGGACGGGAGCCTGCTGTATTATATAAATTCTGCGCTTAACAGCGATGCCATCTCAAGAATCACACCGGGCCACAAGGGATGGAAACACCCCGAGGGTAACATAAACCGGCTTGCGGAATCGGGCATGATAGCAGCACTTGATCACGGACAGGACCATATAAGAAAGGTCAGAACGAAAAACAGGGAGAGCCTCGAATGGCTTTACAATGAGCTTGAGTTATCAGGCATAGATTTCATTCCATCTCAGAGCAATTTCCTCTTGATCGATCTGGGAAAGAGAACAGGCGTTGAAATAAAGAAAAAGCTGGGCACGATGGACATCTCGGTGCGCTCTGGCGATGAGTTTCATGCCGGATACTCAAACTTCATCAGGGTCTCAATCGGAACCAAAGATCAGATGGCTGTCTTTATTCAGGCCCTGAGAGAGGTGCTGCAGTGAAACCCTCTCTGCTCTCAATTGATATTACAAGGAGGGATTTTTTCAGGTACGGTGTGACAGCCGCCTCTCTGGTTGCAGCCGGATTTGCAGGCAGAGGCAGGGCCAATGCCTTTCCGCCTGACTGCATTTCGGATAATTTCACACGCATGTGTTATCACGAAAATCCTGTGGGGCCGCACCCTGCGGTTTATGAAAGCCTTGCAGGACTTTTATCTTCAGACAGTCCGAGCCGCTATCCTGATGACATTGAGATGGAAGAACTCAAGAACGCCGTCCTGAAATACAACCGGGTGTACGGCATTCTCGGCACCGAGAATATCGGACTTACAGTCGGCTCGACTGAAGCTCTCATGATGTGTGCCTATTCACTTCTCAACGAAAACACCGCAGTTCTCACCGAATGGCCGACATACGGCATATTCTTCACCCGTGTTGAACAGACTGGCTCCAGGATAATCAAAGTCCCGCTCCTTAAGCAACCGGACGGAAGCTATCTTCCTGATCTTGAAACCATGAAGAAAAAACTTGATGAAGACCCTTCTATAAGGATTGTTCATTTCAATCTGATAAACAACCCCATGGGGTCATACATGAAAAAGCCTGTATTTGATGCCTTTGTCATGCATGTAAACGATAACTTCCCCGACGTGGTCATAATAGCAGATGATTCAGACCCCGAGTTCAGGGAGCGCATCACGGATGATGAGTTTCCAAAACCTCTTGAACACGTCATTGCAGGAAGAAACGTCATTCATGTACAGACCTTTTCGCACATTTTCGGAATAACAGGTCTGAGGCTTGGCTATTATATCGCGCCGGCACGTATTGCGGAAAGGCTCGAGACCAAACGTATATACAGGGGTGTAAACATATCTGCAGTTACCGGCGGAATGGCCAGCATGCAAAATGCAGGAGAGCAGATAGAAAGATCGTATGTTAACAACCATGAAGGCAGGCTCTGGCTTTATTCACAGTTTGAGCGGATGGGAATACCATATCTAAGGTCCCACGGTTCATACATAATGCTTGATACAGGCATTCAAAGCTCAATCGTTTACATCCTCATGGCGGCCCAGGGTGTGATGATACGCCAAGGCAGCGAATGGGGACTTGATACATGGATTCGCGTAAACCCCGGGATGCATCCGGTTGAAAACGAAATTTTCATAAAGGCCCTTAAAAACATACGCATTGATTCAAAATCCTCGCTGTCACTGAAGGATGTCCTCAACACAGCCGAGGGAAAACAGGGGCTGAAAAACGGTTATGAAAACGGAATGCTTCCTGATATGATATCCCTCGATGAAAATGAAAGGATGACGGTTTTAAAAAATCTCCTCTCCGGGGGGTAATATGATCAAACGGATCGATCATGTATCAATTGCAGTAAAAGACTTTGAAAAGGCGAGGAAGTTTTTTGAAGACATCCTCGGGGCAATACCGGGCAGCCATGCAACGGATGATTCGATGAAATACAAATGGCATATCTTTTCCGCAGGCGACCTGAGCAGACTGGAAATCATATCACCCACGGGGCAAGGGAGTTTTCTAGACGGCTTTCTGAAAGACCGGGAGGGCGGCGTTCATCACATTACATTTCAGACATCGGATATTAATAAAGCGAAGGCCGCTCTCGATGCAGCAGGCATCCCCTATTTCGGAGAAAATGTATACCCCGGAGGAATATGGAAGGAACTGTTCATCCACCCCAGAGATGCATTCGGCGTGCTTGTTCAGATTGCAGAATTCGCGCCCGACGACTGGCTGGCACCTGAGCTGTGTATGTCTGGAGGCCAGAAGTTCGAAGTTTCCGAGTCACCCGACGGTTGTTCGATATGCTTTGCGCACCCGGGCGGCGGAAAAGTCAGTCTTGAATTGAGCGATGACGAAGCGCAGTTGTTGATCGACAGGCTGAAACGTGCGATAACCTAGAACGAACCAAAGGAATGCAAGGCTTCAGCGTTCTGCAATCACCATTTCTGGAAGCAATGTTCGGCAAAGCCCAATATGTCTTTGACCTTGAGAACGGTCCCGTCGTCAAGCACGACCGTTCCGCTCATCCTGCCCCTGGGCTGTATGGTTTTCATGTAATAGAACCCGAGGTTTATAAACTGCGAGTGGTCATAATCGCATTCCATCGTTATATCGAACCTGTTGTCATCGCTCTTGAAATGCCACGGCTGCATGATGTCGTCCGGGTTATAGTCCCATTTGATCGGGCCCATCTTGTGGACAACACCGTCATAGACTATTGCACTGGCCTGAAAACGCGATGCGTTCTCTTCACCCCATCCGAAGTTGAAACCGAGCACCTTGCCTTCCACCTCGCCTGACGCCACGGCCCAGCCCCACTCGAATTCTTTCGGCCATACCCCCCTGCCCCAGTCGAGAACGGCATATGAATCCTTTTCATCAAAGACATACTTTTTGCCCTTGATGGTCACGCTTCCCGAAGCCCTCTTGGCAAAGACCTTGTCCGTATAGAAGAAGCTCAGCCCTTTCTCGTCAAAAGGCGCGGCAGTTGCCAGGGAGTCATCGGCCGGATCGTCCTGTATCTTCATCTCTCCAGTTATTTCCGGCCCGAAAATGGCGGATTTGGGGAAATCAAAGGTAAGCTTCTTGATGCCGTCCTTATATGTAAATGCGGAATATACGCCGCCCTTATCGAATACGTTGTCTTCATATGGGTTAAGCGGCGGCGTCAATGCATCGGTGTTAAAGAGGATGCGCATGTTGGAAAAAGTTTCACCGGTTTTATAGTCAACCAGCGATACTGTTATCAGAACCATCCACGTGATATCCGCCATGGTGATTTCAAAGCTGTAATCGGAATTGTAGACATTATAGAAATCCCATTCCTTAAGCCTTTTCTGCTGGTCTTTCGTGAGGTTTTCCCTGTTGTATATCATGAGCGGATGGCGGGCCCACCCCCATGCGGCCAGTGTCCCGTCATCATTGAGCAGAGGCGTTTTTCCGGTAATTTCCCAATCATTATGCAGAACGACCTTTTCATTCTGACCCTCTGACTGTTCCGTTGCTTGAGCGGCGGAATCGTCACCACCTGAACTGCTGCAACCGCAAATCATTAATACTGCGATCAGTATCGCCGCATATAGCAAATTTTTCATATCATGCCTCCTCATCTGCAAAATCAATTTATATATGCCGGGCATGCCCAACCATACCGGATTAGTATAACACATTATTCATTTATAAAAAACCCGGGTAAAGGGTCGGGCAGCAAATGATAATCTACTGATGCAGCCTTTTCAGTAAGATCCGCCGAGTTATACGTATGCCAGTAAAGAATCTTCCTGCCAGCGTATTCATTTGATTCGAGCATGTCCAGAACCGCCGCAAAGGTCTTGCCTGTGTAGGTTGGTTCGAGACTTAAACCTTCGTTTTCTTTCATCACCCCGATTGCCTTCATCCCTTCGGGTGTAGGATAGCCGTATCCTTCGCCGAAATATGAACCTATTACCTCGTACCGGCTTTGATCTATCGTAAGATTTATACCAGCAAGCTTTAACGTCTGATTCATGAGCGATGTCACTGTCTCTTTTGTGCATGCCCTGAAAGGCCCCAGATGTGATGCCGTGACCCTTACACCGATAACCCGGCTTCTGATCCCGGCAAGCTGAACCCCCAGAGACAATCCCGCCATTGTTCCGTTTGATCCGAGAGGGCATACGATTATGTCGGGTTCAGGCATCGCCCCTTGCTCTATCTGCGTTTTGAGTTCGAACGCCGCATTCACGAAACCGAGCGTGCCGATTGGTGAAGAACCGCCTGCAAAGAGCGAATACGCCTTTCCTTGCCTGAAATGCTGGACTACAAAAAGATGAAAAAGGGCATTCATTATACTGCGGGCATAAACCATCTCGGCATGGTATTTATAAAACATCAGCATGTTGCGCTTGACGTATTCATTAACCGGCTGCTTGAATAGAACTAACGTGCATTTAAGTCCGAGCCTTTTTGCAAATACCGCAGTGGCCAGTCCGTGATTGGTGCCGATGCCTCCCATCGTGATTATGCGGTCACAGCCATTTTTTATAACATCTGCAAGCACGAATTCAAGTTTTCTCACCTTGTTGCCGCCATACTCAGTAGAGGTTTTGTCGTCCCGTTTTATCCATAACCTTCCCTGCCCTATCTTCTCTGCATGCTGAACGGGAGTTGGAAAATCGCCGAGTGCAATCCAGGGAAACTTTGCCTCGAGTTCGGGATATGATTCAAAAATTACGGGTTTATTCATAAAGGTCGTTTCTCCCTTTGATATCTTCGATATTCATTCCCTTCTTCAGGAGGCTTAACTTTCTCAATTCATAATAAATGACACCGCTTACTGCGAATAGAAGGAAAAAGACAATCTTTCGCCAGTCTTTGAGGTCAACCAGAATTATCAGACAAAAAAACGCCACCATGACGAATCCGATGACAGGGCACAGCCACAGCCAGATACCCTTGAGCTTGAAATAGGCCTTTTCATACGCTTCGGGATATAGCCTTGGCAGCCTCATGGAAGCTATCATCACAGGCACGAAGATTATCATGCCGCCAAGTGATGAATATGCAGCGAGCGTTTCAATGGGGAGTTTCAGAGCCACACCGAGCACGGAAAATATCCATATGACAGCCAGCAGCACATGTGCTGTGCCGAACCTTTTATTGACAATACCCATCCATGAGGGTGCTATGCCGTCTTTTACAATCATGAAAAGACTCTTTGTCCCCACCATAAAGAGTGCGTTGAGCGTGGTCAGGATTGCAAGAATAGCCCCGCATGATATGAAGAATATAAAACCCGCATAACCGCAAACTGATTTACTGACAACACCGAGCGGGTCTTTGATGCAGGATATCTGGCTAAATGGCAGAGCACCTGTTGTTGCAATGGCGACCATGAGATAAAGAATCATTACAATTGGAAAGGCAATGAAAAGTGCCCTGGGAATCACCTTGCCGGGGTCCTTAATTTCGCCGCCGAGTTCGATTATCCCGTTTGACCCCAGGTAGGTGAATGTAAGAAGCGCAGTTCCCAGGAGAAGTTTTCCTATACCCTTGTCGAACATGCCCGCAAAATTTTCCGGATGAAAATTCTCAATCCCCCTGATTCCGAAAAAGACCATCGCCGCGATAAGGAGAAGAACCATCACACCCTGGATCCATGCGGCAAGTTCGATTCCGAGCAGGTTGATTATAAAGAAAAACGTAAGGAGGCTGATAGCTACAATTTCTATGTTCAGATCCGGCATAAAGAGCGATGCATATTTTGCACAGCTTACCGCATAAAGCGGAATCTGGCCGAAAAAAGATGCGAGGATATAAATCCAGATTCCAGTAAAAGCAAGCCTTGGCGATACCATCCGGCTTGGATATTTATAGTTTGCGCCTGTGCATGGTATTGCCGAACCGAGCATTGCTACCGGCAGCATGGTTATTATTACAGGGATGATTGCCAGTGCGTATGCAACAGGCAGCGCCGCCCCCGTAATTCCGAGAACGATTTCGGTGAATACGAATACTCCGCCGCCTATTGTAAAGCCGATGGCAATAAATGTTACCGTAGGAAGACCAAGTACACGCTTAAGTTCGGGCATCATAATCTCCTGAAATTTCATCCGTATTTATTTGAACAAATTGTTATATGCACTATCAGGCAATGCCGGGTCAATTTATATCTTTTTTGCAGGCAGTTAATATAATATGATAACAACAATCTTTCGGAGGCAATATGAATAAATTTTTTATAAGGCCAGAGGATACGGCCCTTCTGGTAATAGACATCCAGGAAAGGCTCTATGCCGTAATGGAAAAAGAGCTTAAGCCTGCACTCGTCAAGAATAATGCCATCCTTACAAGGACAGCCCAAACTTTCGATATGCCCGTTGTCGTTTCAGAACAGTACCCAAAAGGGCTGGGGCCGACCATTACCGAAATGGCTGAACTTTTAAGCGGCATACCCAAGATTGAAAAGCTCTGTTTCAGCTGCTTCAAAGATGAACCCTTGAAGAAGGCCATCGTTGATGCAGAAAGAAAGAATATCGTCATTACCGGCATTGAAACGCATGTCTGCGTGCTTCAGACCGTTCTTGACCTGCTTGATGCCGGCTACAACCCGGTCGTGGCATCAGATGCTGTCCTGTCAAGAAATGCTTCAGACAGGCTCGCTGCAATCCAGGCCATGAGGGATGCGGGCGCAGTAATCTATCCGACGGAAACCATAAGCTTCATGCTTCTTGAAAAGGCCGGGACGCCTGAATTCAGGCAGCTGTCGCCGCTTTTCAAATGAAGCCGCAATACAAGGAGGTCTGAAATGGGAAAAGGATTTATGGGCAAGGTTCTCTGGGTCGATCTGACCTCAGGTGAAATCAGTGAAGAGATTATCCCCGAAACCACTTACGAAAAATATCTGGCCGGACTCGGGCTTGGAGCCCATATCTGCTATGAGAGGATCCCGGCAGGTGCGGATGCTCTCGGCCCTGACAATATACTGGGTATACTGCCCGGACTGTTAACCGGTACCGGCAGCATCTTTTCCGGCAGGTGGATGGTGGTCGGCAAGTCGCCTCTTACCGGCGGATGGGGAGACGCTAATTGCGGCGGCACATTCGCACCATCCATAAAACGTTCGGGATATGACGGCATATTTTTTAAAGGTATCAGCGAAAAGCCTGTGTATCTTTATGTGAAAGACGGCCAGGCGGAGCTTAAAGACGCTTCCCACTACTGGGGCAAAGATACGGTCGAAGCTGAAGAAGAACTGATCGAAGCACACGGTAAAAACGCTAAGGTTGCATTGATAGGCCCGGCCGGTGAAAGGCTGTCACTTATTGCAGGCGTATGCAATGACAGGGGAAGGATTGCGGCCCGTTCCGGGCTTGGCGCAGTCATGGGATCGAAGAGGCTCAAGGCGGTCGTGCTCGACGGCAGGAAGCGCATCGAAGTCAGCAACAAATCCCTGATGAAAAGTCTGACTGAAAAGAGCATGAAATTCATCAATCTTAAGATGCCCCTTCCCGGCGGATGGTTCCTTCCTCTGGTCGGAGCCTTTATGCGCATAATGCCGACACAGATGATGCAGGATGGATTCCTGTTCAAGCAGCTGCTGGCAAAATGGGGAACAATTTTTCAAAACCAGTATTCGCTTGAAGCCGGTGACTCTCCAGTTAAGAACTGGAAAGGAAGCCTTGTCGATTTCAACAGGGAAAAGTCAAGCAGAACAGGTGCCGATCTGATAATTAACCGGGAGAAGAACAAATATCACTGCTATTCATGTCCGCTAGGATGCGGCGGAATCTGCTCCATGACAGGCAGATACAGTGAGACGCACAAACCTGAATATGAAACCGTTCTTGCCCTTGGCGGACTTCTGATGAATGACGACCTTGAGAGCATTTTCTACCTGAACGAATACCTGAACCGTGCGGGAATGGATTCAATTTCAGCTGGCGGCACGATTGCGTTCGCCATGGAATGTTTTGAAAAAGGGATTCTTTCAGGAGATGACCTGGGAGGTCTTGATCTTTCGTGGGGAAACAGCGGTTCCATAATAAAACTCGCAGAGATGATGGTAGAGCGCAAAGGCATGGGCGATATCCTGGCCGACGGTTCCAAAAAGGCTGCCGAGAGAATCGGCAAAGGCAGCTCGGAGTATGCAATCACGGCAGGCGGACAGGAACTCCCGATGCACGACAGCAGGAATGACCCGGGCTATGCCCTTCATTACAGCGCAGAACCTACACCGGGCAGGCATACGATAGGCTCGCAGCTGGCTTATGAAATGTATCAGCTCTGGAAAAGGGTATCAGGCATGCCCAGACCGATACCTCTCTACCATAAAAATTCAAAATACATAGCAGATGAGAGAAAGGCAAAGATGGCAAAGGCGTGCAGCGATTATATGAATGTAATAAACGCAAGCGGCCTGTGCTGGTTCGGCGCAATGATGGGATGCACAAGGGTTCCTGCATTCGACTGGCTGAACGCGGCGACCGGCTGGAACAGGTCGGCGGATGAATACATGAAAATCGGTGCCGTTATTCAATCAACCAAACAGGCGTTTAATGTTAAACACGGAATAGATCCGGTCTCGTTCAGGATAAAAGACCGTTGTGCAGGCATCCCCAAACTCACGGAAGGAGCGAACAAAGGTCGTACAGTGGATATTGACAAGCTTATGAACGACTACTGGAAAGAATATGGCTGGGATGATAGAGGCAGGCCTTCTGTCAATAATTTGTAAGCAGCAGATTCAGGCACTGACTTATATAAGAGGACAGGTTCAATTCCATCGGTAAAGGCGCAGTGTTTTTCTCGACTTTGAGGCTCTGCGCCTATCATTTTAAAAGTACAGCAAAAAGACCTTGAAACACAAAAACTTGTGTGTTAAATGGCTTGCTCTATAACACACGCCCGGCTTTAATACAGGTTTCACGGTGTCCGGTGACGGATGGGAATCTGTTGGGGCGGAGGAGAAAAAAACCAAAAGGAGGCATTATGCCGGCAGTAAGTATGAAGCAGCTCCTGGAAGCAGGGGTCCATTTCGGACATCAGACACCACGTTGGAACCCGTTGATGAAACCGTATATTTTCGGTGCACGCAACGGCATTCACATCATTGACCTTCAAAAAACGGAAAAGCTCTTTGACACGGCCTGCGAGTTCATCAAATCCGCCACGGCAAACGGCGGAAAAGTACTCATGGTTGGTACAAAGAAGCAGGCGCAGGATGCAATCGAGGAAGAATCACAGAGGTGCAATGCATTCTATGTCAACCACAGGTGGCTGGGCGGAACCCTGACAAACTTTTCTACAATAAGGAAGAGCATTGAAAAGCTGAAATGGCTTGAGATGATTATCGATAATAACACCATCAACAACTATCCCAAAAAAGAACAGATCAGCATGAAAAGACACAAGATGAAACTTGACAGATCATTGTCGGGTATAAAGATGATGGAAAAGCTGCCATCGGTACTTTTCATCGTTGATCCGTCCAGAGAATATATTGCAGTACGAGAAGCCAGAAGGCTCAATATACCGATAGTGGCAATTGTCGATACAAACTGCGACCCTTCATTGATAGATTATGTAATCCCGGGCAACGATGATGCCATCAGGGCGATCAGATTGTTTACTTCAAAGATTGCCGATTCCATACTCGAGGGTTCCTCAATGTTCGATGAAAAGCTCCAGGGTATGGCACCCGAAGAAAAAGCTGAATTCACTGCAACACCCGAAGAGAAAAAGAGAAAGAAGAAAGACCGCAGTGAAGACATTACCGAGGGCGTGGAAATCATTGTTAAAGAAGAAACTGCTGAAGAGGTTTACGCTGACGAGGCGTAATAGAAGATTAATATCCGGAGGCGTTTAATGGAAATAACATCGGAAATAGTAATGAAACTGAGAAACAAGACGGGCGTCGGCATGATGGACTGCAAAAAAGCGCTTGTCGAGACGAACGGCGATTTCGAGAAGGCAGTTGAAATTCTCAGGAAAAAAGGAATGGAAGTAGCTACGAAACGTGCAGGCAAAACGGCATCACAGGGGACAGTGACAAGTTACATTCATCTGGGCGGCAAAATGGGCGTGCTTCTAGAAGTCAACTGTGAGAGCGATTTTGTTGCAAAAGGAGAAGCCTTCCAGACATTCGTGAAAGACGTATCAATGCATATAGCAGCTGCTAAACCGCTATGGGTAAGCAGAGATGATGTGCCGGCAAATATTCTCGAGAAAGAAAAGGCCATATTGAAAGACCAGGCGCTTGCCACGGGAAAGCCCGAAAAGGTTGTTGAAAAAATAGTCGAAGGCAAAATAAGCAAATTCTATTCAGAAAACTGTCTGCTTGAGCAGCTCTTTGTAAAAGATACCGACAGGACTATACAGCAGTATCTTGACGAACTTATCGGAAAAACAGGTGAGAAATGCGTTGTAAGGCGCTTTGCTCGCTTCGAACTGGGTGAAGAACTTTAAGTGCATAAAAGAATAAAACGCATACTATTAAAGCTCAGCGGGGAAGCCCTTTCAGGAACCAGGGGTAACGGTTTCGACCCCGATGCCGTCTCTCTGATGGCAGAGGGCGTTAAGGATGCATGTGACATCGGTGCCCAGGTGGGAGTGGTGATCGGAGGCGGAAATATATTCAGGGGCGCTGATGCCTCTTCATTTGTCTCCGACAGGGTCAGCGCTGACACGATGGGAATGCTTGCCACAATTATTAATGCACTGGCCCTTAAAGAGGCCCTCAGCAAAACGGGAGTCGAAGCCAGAGTTCTGACTGCGATCGAGATGCCCAAAGTTGCACAAACAATGACAAAGACCCTTGCCCTTGAACACCTTAATGCTGGCAGAGTCGTTATATTCGGGGGCGGTACCGGAAATCCCTTTTTTACCACTGACACCAATGCCGCACTCAGAGCGCTCGAAATAGAGGCGGACTTGCTTATCAAGGCAACGAAGGTTGACGGAATTTATGACAAGGACCCTGTAAAGCACAGTGATGCAAATTTTTTGAAGGATATCGATTACGATGAGGCCCTTTCTAAGAACCTTGGAGTTATGGATGCGACTGCGATCGCCCTGTGCAGGGAAAACGACCTTCCCATCAGGGTTATAAACATCAGGGTTCCGGGAAATATAGCCAGAGTGATCAGGGGAGAAGCTATAGGCTCTGTAGTAAGGAGGAGGAATTGATGATAAAAGAAGTTTTGGATGATGTAAAAAATGACATGACCAAAGCCGTTGATTCCATGAAACACGGGCTTACAAAGATCAGAACCGGCAGGGCGTCAATAAGCCTTCTGGACGGCTTGATGGCCGATTATTACGGAACCGCTACACCCATAAACCAGCTTGCCACTCTTTCCACACCGGAACCAAGGCTTATAGCGGTTCAACCCTGGGACAAAGGTGCTTTCCAGCCTATTGAAAAGGCAATCTTAAAAAGCGAGCTCGGGCTGACACCTCAGAATGACGGCAAGATAATAAGAATCCCAATTCCGCCTCTGAACGAGGAAAGAAGGCGTGACCTGGTTAAACTGGTTAAGAAAATGGGTGAAGATTTCAAGGTCGAGATCAGAAATTACAGGAGAGACGGCAACGCTCTCCTGAAAGAGATGGAGAAGGAAAAAGAGATCAGCAAGGACGAGCTGGCGAAAGGCCAGGAAGATATTCAGACGCTTACAGATGATTACATTAAAAAGATTGACGTCCTGATGATGGAAAAAGAACGAGAAATAATGGAGATATAGCCTGGCAATTTCAGGTCTAAACAAAAACGGATACGAGAGGAACAACTATTATGGAAAATCTTAATTTTGGAGGACAATGCATGAGTTATCAGCAGGAAAAGCCCGAACTGGCAAGATTTATGATGTACTTCAAACCCTCCACACTGGGGGAAATAAGAGTGCTTTCCCGCATGCTCAACATAGCCATGGTTGACTTTGTCTCCGCATCAATGGATGCTTATATCTTTGCCCGGGAGTTCGAAATGGGAACACCGATACCGCCCAGGGACAATGAGAGGTTCATTGGCCCGAGGGGCGAACTTGCAGGCAGAAGAATCCGTTACGTCATGAGGCTCAACAAAGATCTGGTTGAAAAAATACGCGATATCGCTTTTATGGACAACCGCAGGTTTACAAATATCTGTGATGAGGTTCTTTCAAATTTTATTGCATACACCAAGGATGCAAAGAACTTCAATGACGTATGGCTTGCCAGATCCGATGTCGAAGCGGTAAGAGGCAGGAAAGGAGCAAGGGCCGGTCAGACAGTTGCGGAGCTTCTCGACAGTTTCAAGGCCAATATAATATCTGCCGGAAGTTCAAGAAAGACAGCTTGAACTCGTTCCATTTATGGTGCTTAAACTCCCCGGCTCCGAGCTGAAAAAGACGGACATCAACCGTCTTCTTGCAGCTACCGTAGCCGGCGGGCTTTCTTTAGCGCTTTTTTATACGATATTCGGTTTCATCTTCTGCAGACATCATGCTGTCCGCATCTCAGCCGAGATGTCCCTATTCGCTGCAAACCATATGACTACGGTAATAAGACCTGATGATCCCTATCTGACATCCTTCATACACCAGTTTGCAAGCGGCTCGTTTTTCGGCCTCACACTCGGTCTTCTGATAGGAATCGTTGCAGCTGCGGCAGGAATAGTAATATTTTTTACCGCAGGCAGCCATGCTTTCTCCCGGATAATTCAGGCCGGGCTGATTGCTGCTGTAGCCGCGTTTGCAATTGTATCCGGATACAGCAGGGAACTGCCTTATGTCTCGGTAATCTTCGGGATATTTTCACCGGCGGTTTTTTTCATTCCATGGCTCTTGATAACGAACAACTCTAAAGATAAAACAAATTCGTATGTTTCTTGGTTCGTGTTTTTTATTGTGCTGTGCGTTCCTCTTTTATTATTGAAAACCCAGTCTTTCGAACTTATCCGTGATGCAATGGTTGAAACCCCCATACTGAGGGACATAAACAGTTTCTACTACAACCACACATTTCTTGCCGCTGATGTAATAAAGCCACTTAAATTCAGAACACAAAACGCCGTATCAGTATCAAGCAGAATCGGCGAAATAACTGAACTGCCCCACGGAAGCCTGTTTATAAAAACCGATAACCCATGCGCAGTGAACGGGGCAGTAATCGCCGCTTCAGATGAAAAGCTTCCCTGCAGATCCGTTGTCCTGAGCAGCGGAGCCGGAATTGTAACTGCGGACAGAATACTGAAAGATGCGACTGGAGACCCGAACAAGGCCTTGAGAAACGGAATAGGAACCTTTCTGAAGGGGCCTATTGTCATGGTTCCTGTTATTATTCTGGGATGGGCATCATTCGGCTTGGCATCTCTTTTCAGGAGAAAGCCTCTTGCCGCTATCATTGTTATCCTCTGTTACCTGATGGTGTTTATTCCGGGATTTTATCAGACATACCTAAAGAGAACCCTGTATGCCGATTCATCAAAAATTCACGAATACGCATCCTCCTCAAACCCTTCAAAGAGATATCTCAGCCTTATCTACATGCTCGATAAAAATGTCGTGCACACAGACGGACTGTATCCCGACGAGCTCAGAGCCCTTGCAGGAGACTCACGTGCCAGCACAAGACTTAATGCACTTGTCCTGGCGGGAGAACTCAGGGATCCTCAATTCTCAGACCTTGCAAGGATTTCCTTGAATGACTCACAGCTCAATGTCAGGACTAAAGCCTGCTGGGCCATCGGAAGGTTCGGTCTGCCTGATGCGGCATCCGCTCTTGAAGGGGTTATCAATAATGATCCTTCCTGGTATGTCAGGGATTATGCCTATATGGCCATGTCTAAATTCAAGCACGAGGCAAAAATAGTTCTCAAATGAACCTGATCTGCAGCAGTTGTTTCAGATGATTTCGGAAACAGGTTTTCTCGTTTTTTCTGAATCAGGTTAATTTAAAGTTTTATAGATAAATTCCGATAAAAATTATAAATCGATTATTTAACGGAGTTAACTCCATGTTAGAATATTCAGGTGACAGCGGAATATTAACAAATAACTTCCGTTGCAGAATTGTTCATAACGAATAAAGAGGCCATATGGTGCTGGCCAGAAAGGAAAGCGCCTTATGATCTACCTTGAACTGATTTTCAACCTGAGTTTACTGATAGCCTTAAGCATTGTATCCGGCTTTATCGGCAAGCGCCGGATCAGACATTCAATCCTGGAAAAACTCTTACAGGGCGCTATATTTGGCGGGGCCGCCATGCTGGGAATGCTTCATCCCATGAACCTGGGTCCTGGTCTTATCTTTGACGGCCGGTCGATCATGTTAAGCCTCTGTGCCATGTTTTTCGGCCCATGGGCCGCAGGTACAGCCGCTGCCATGACGATTTGCCTTCGTCTGTTTCTGGGCGGCACAGGTATGATTACCGGCTCACTTACGATTATCTCGTCTGCCGTGATCGGCCTCATTGCCTATTACAAATTCAAACCTGAAATGAAGGCTCCATCTGTCTGGAATCTCTTCCTTTTCGGCATTGTTGTCCATGTTGCTATGCTTGCCATAATGTTCACATTACCGGGTGGTGCTGGATTTGACGTAGTGAAACGCATCGGCCTGCCCGTGATCCTGCTCTACCCGCTTGCGACAATTCTTGCAGGCAAGATTTTATCTGATCACATAAAATCCGAACAGATTTTAGCAGCGCTTGAGCGCAGGAATCGTGAAATGCAGGCCATAGGGAACTGTAACAGGATTCTTTTGCAAGCTGATAATGAACAGGAACTGCTTGATGAGATTTGCCGTATAATCTGCGACGAAGCAGGCTATCGTATGGCCTGGGTGGGAAAGCCCGAAAACAATGCAGCCAAATCGGTGCGGCCAATAGCCTGGGCAGGGATTGAGAATAATTATCTTTCAACCGTTAATATTACATGGGCAGACACAGAGTACGGACAGGGCCCAACCGGGACAGCTGTCCGTACGGGAAAAACCTCATACATCCAGGATTTCATGAAAGATACAAAGGCATCCCCCTGGAGAGAAAACGCTCTGAAGCGCGGTTATCGCTCCAGTATCGCACTGCCTCTCAAGGACGAAACATCAAAAATCATTGGTGTGCTTAATATCTATTCCACAGTACCGGATGCATTTATTCCTTCCGAGATACAACTTCTGGAGGGCCTTGCGGAAAATCTGGCTTTCGGTATCGTAACGCTACGGACACGCGCGGAACGGGATATTGCAGAGCAAGCGCTGAACCGGAGCGAAGAAAAATATAGAAATTTTTTCATGACATCCCGGGACTGCGTTTTTATAACATCTTTCGAGGGCAAGTGGATTGATTTTAACGATTCGGCAATAGAAATGTTCGGTTATGAGAATAGAGAAGAGCTTATGAAGGTTCCGATCCGTGAACTGTACAGCAACCCTAATGAGCGTTCAGGCTTTCTAAAGAAAATAATTGAAAAAGGGTATGTTGAGGAAAGACCTTTCATAATGAAGAAGGGGGATGGAACAGTTTTCAATGCCCTGATCACGGCAACCGTGGTCAAAAAGAAAAACGGTTCAGCTGACATGTTTGTTGGAACCATCAGGGACATCACCAGGCGTAAACAGGAAGAAGAGGCTAGACGTCTTTCAGAGCTGAATCTGAAAACCTTTCTTAACACAACATCAGATATGGCTTTTCTGAAAGATGAATATTATCGTCATATATTCGCCAACCTTGCCTTGCAGAATTTTTTTAAAAAGGAGCTTTCTGAAATAATCGGCAGAACTGATTTTGATCTGATGTCCGCCGCTGCTGCTGAAACATGCAGGGAATCGGATCAAAAGGCGCTTGAGGAAAACAAGGCCGTTACCACCGAAGAGGTAATAGGGGAACATTATTATGAAACCGTTAAATTTCCCGTGAAGCTCGGAGAAGGTCAGGTAGGTATTGGAGGTTTCATCCGCGAAATAACCGAACGCAAAAGCTTTGAGAAAAAAATACTTCAGTCCGAACAGAGAAAGACCATTATCAACAGAATCGCCGGCATCTTTCTTTCAAGTCCCGATGAAGAGATATATGGTGAAATCCTTGCTGTAATTCTCAGCGCACTGAAGAGTAAATCCGGCTTTTTCGGATATATTGAGGAAAACGGAGACCTTGTCATTACGGCTCAGGCCGATAGTAAATGTGAAGAATTTGCTGAAACTGAAAAATCGTTAGTTTATCCTCCTGATACATGGAAGGAGAATCTCTGGGGAAAAACTCTCACGGAAAAGATTTCCTTCTTGTCCAACAGCCCGTTTCCTGTGCATGAAGGTTATAAAAAGATATTCAACTACATCACGGTACCTTTAACTTTCGGCAGCAGCGCAATAGGGACGATTTCAGTCGCCAACAGCGAAAAGGGTTATACATATGATGATCAAGTGTTTCTGGAGGAAATCGCCGGTTTCGTTTCGCCCATAATAAACGCAAGACTGCAGAGAGACCGCCAGGAAAGAATTCGCAGAAATGCCGAGGCCGAGCGTGAGAGCTATCATTCGCAGCTTCTTCAGGCGCAGAAGATGGAGTCGGTCGGCAGACTGGCCGGTGGAGTAGCCCATGATTTCAATAATATGCTGGGTGTCATTATCGGCCATACGGAAATACTACTGGAACAGGTTGATCCCGCCCTGCCGATATTTGCAAACCTTCAGGAAATCCGCAAAGCCGCCGGACGCTCTGTTGACCTCACAAGACAGCTCCTGGCCTTTGCCCGCAAACAGTCAATCGCTCCCAGATCGCTGGATATCAACACGACCGTCGAAGGCATTCTCAAGATGCTGCGGCGCATGATAGGAGAAGACATAAACCTCGTATGGCTGCCGGGTAAAAATGTGTGGCCGGTCAAGATCGACCCTTCCCAGATTGACCAGATACTGGCCAACCTCTGCGTTAATGCACGCGACGCCATCACCGGTGTGGGTAAAATTACCATTGAAACACAATCGGTGACATTTGACGAATCATACTGTACAAACCACCCGGAGTATACCGCAGGAGATTATGTGATGCTGGCCGTAACTGACGACGGCTGCGGCATGAGCGAAGAGACACTGGAAAAAGTTTTCGAGCCGTATTTCACCACCAAGGATATCGGCAAAGGAACTGGGCTCGGGCTTGCAACGGTTTACGGCATCGTAAAGCAGAACGAAGGATACATAAATGTCTTCAGCATTCCCGGCCAGGGTACTTCTTTCAGGATATATCTTCCCAGGTACAAGGCAATCACAGAACAACACACAAAAGAAGATCATACGGCTCCCAATATGCATGGTCATGAGACCCTGCTGGTTGTGGAGGATGAGCCGTCAATCCTGGACATGGTAAAGATCATACTCGAGGGTCTGGGATATCAGGTCCTGACTGCATCGTCACCGAGTGAAGCGATCAGTGTAGCAAAGGAACATTTCGGAAAGATACATCTGCTTGTAACCGATGTAGTTATGCCGGAAATGAACGGCCGTGACCTGGCAAAAGAACTGGTTTCCCATTACCCTGAGATGAAGCTTCTTTATATGTCTGGCTATGCAGGCGATATCGTTTCTCTTCACGGAGTACTGGTTGAGCGAGTAAATTTCATACAGAAGCCTTTTTCGAGACAAACCCTTGCGGCAAAGGTGCGAGAAGCACTTGACAATAAGCAGTAAAAGGCGAATCAACAAAGTACCGGATTAATCGAACCAGGGCCGCAGTCGTGTAAACCGCGGCAGAGGACTATGGTAAGGGTTCTCATCAAGACCGCACTCCTTATGACCCTTTTCTATTAAAGTTAGGATGAAGCTTAAGAAATCTTGAAACAGGAGGTGCAGTAATGCTTAAGGAATTCAAGGAATTTGCGATAAAGGGAAATGCCATGGACATGGCGGTCGGAATCATAATAGGCGCCGCCTTCGGTGCAATCGTCAAATCGCTGGTCGACGACATCATCATGCCGCCTATAGGCCTGCTGCTTGGAAATGTCGATTTCTCTGACCTGTTCATCGTCCTGAAGGCAGGCAAGGATGCAGCGGCAACCTATGCTACCCTTGCCCAGGCAAAGGCGGCCGGAGCCGTCACGCTGAACTACGGCGCATTCATAAATGTCATAGTTTCTTTCCTTATAATATCGTTCGCAGTTTTTCTTCTGGTGAAGGCCATGAACAAATTCAGGAAGGCCGCCGAAACTACAACAAGAGACTGCCCCTATTGTCTGTCTGTTATCCCCAAAAAGGCTAACAAATGCAGCCATTGCAGTTCCGAGGTCAAGCCTGTTGATTAGATGAATTTAAGGAATTCAGGCAAAGGGATGATTTCATGTCCGGACAGATCGAAGAGGTAAAGGTCAATCTTATAGATCAAAAGGTTAAATTCAGGGGTGAGTCGGTATCGAATCCTGACACACCTGTTATCTTTGACTATATTCCTCCAGTGGGAGACGGTGAAGGGTATAATGGGCTCGAATTGCTGCTCATGAGCCTCAGCGGTTGCAGCGCCACAGCTGTTGTTTTTCTGTTGAGAAAAATGGGGAAAACCGTTTCAGGTTTTGAGGTCAAGGCAAAAGGAATAAAAACGGAACAGCCGCCACTGAAATTTGAAAGGATTTTTCTGGAATTCGTTCTAAAATCATATGACGCAAGAGACGTGGACATGCAAAAGACCATGAAGCTTGCCGAAGAATCAGTCTGCCCTGTCTGGCAGATGATAAAGAACAATGTTGAAGTCGTCCCTGAATATAAGATCATTACTGAGGTTCATAGTAAAGAACACCACAAATCCGTTAAGCCTGAAATCGCATGATCATGACCGGCTTGTTTGCCGGAGTATAATATAAAATAAGCAGTCCACTTGTATTTTATAAAGGTTTCATTAATTTTAAGATATTCAATTATTGGAACGATTCACCCGAACCCGGCTTGCTGTACACTATTCAGGCATGGAGAATCAGGAGGTGGAGTCCATGGAAACCCGGGATAAAACCAAAATAAATGCCGATGCTGGAAATAAATCCTTAGAATACCCTGAAAGAAAGCCACAAATTCTTTCCATATGGTTTGTCCCCGCCCTTTTGCAATGTGCGCTCATTATTATTTCCCTGACTGTTCTCTGGCTCATTCAAAAAAACATCGACACCTCAAAGCAGAATCAAATCGTTAATAATGTTGAATCAACAGCGGAAAGCATACGTTTGAGGCTTAAGGGAAACCAGGAGTATCTACTTATGCTTGCATCAGACCGATCAGAGGGAGCCTTGAATTCCCAATCTTTTCAGGAACGTGCCTCCCAATATGTTGCCGACCACCCGGAAATGATATGCATTAACTGGGTGGATGCAACTTATACCATTACCGATGTGGCGCCTATCGCCCCCAATAAACAGATAGTAGGATTGCGGCTTAAACTGCCCGAACCGAAACGCGCCTCAAGGCTGGCCATGAAAACACGGCAACCTGTCTATACACATCCGTTTGTAGTTATTCAGGGCGACCTTGCTTATGAGTTATGGGTTCCGGTTTTTCATGATGGCGTATTTCTTGGATTATTCGGCGGCATATATTCCTATGAAAAGACTCTGCGTTTTCTTCTCAGTCCTCAAATTTTCAAGACATACAATGTCAGTCTGGTGGATGTCTCAGGAAAAGTTCTTCTGGAGATGCCTCCAACAAAATCCGTGGATGATAAACTGGTTCACCGCACCCCCCTTATCCTGCCCGAAAACGGGGCACTGCTGCAGTTTAAAGGATACGGTCCCGGGGTGCTTGAGCGCAGTTTGTTTTTACTGGAAATCCTCTGCTTGTCATTAGCATCCGGTATAGCCTATGTAATGTGGAGACTCAGACGTGAAAATGAAGCGAGCAAAAAATCTCAAGAAGCCTTGCGCAATTCCTATGACTATATTCAGCAACTTATTTCGTCTGCAAATGTGATGATCATCGGCCTTGATTCGGCTGGCACAGTAAAGATGTTCAACAAAGCTGCTGAGAAAATTACCGGTTATACTATTAAGGAAGTCTCAGGCATCAACTGGTTTGAAAAGATTGTTCCCCAAAACCGCTATGCGTATGTATGGGAGACATTCAAGAACTATCAACAAAAAACCGGCGCCATGCCGATTACTTTTGAAAACCCGATCCTTACAAAATCAGGTGAGGAGCGGTTTATTTCCTGGCAGAACAGTACAATCTCCACCCCTGGTGCTGAAATATCCACTATTTCATTCGGCATAGACATCACTGAACACAAACTGGCCGAAGAAGCACTACGCGAAAGTGAGGAAAAATTTGCCGCCACCTTTCATGCGTCACCTAACTTAATAGCAATAACACGGATGGCTGACGGTAAGATTATAGATGTCAACGAGGGCTACACAAAACTGTTGGGTTATTCGCGCGACGAATCCATCGGGAAGACCACGGCGGAACTTTCCATCTGGACCAATCCTGCGGACCGCGCAACATTGGTCGGTGGATTGAAAATTTTCGGCGAAATTCACGATTTCGAGACTACACTCCGGCGCAAAGACGGCACCATTGTCACGGTCCTTGACTCCGCAAAGGTTATTGAACTTAAGGGTGAGAAGTACTTCATCTCGGTTACGCATGACATCACCGAACGCAAGCTGGCAGAGGCGGAGACTATCCGGGCTAAGGAGGAATGGGAGCAGACCTTTGATGCAACTCCCGATCTGATTGCATTGATCGGTGTAGACCATCGTATAGTCCGTGCTAACAGGGCCATGACGGAAAGATTGGGGTGTACACAGGAACAGGCGGTGGGTCTTTTGTGCTGGGAAGTCGTACACGGTCTTCAAGCGCCCCCGGATTTCTGCCCGCTTTCAAGAATGCTGGACAGTGGTAAAGAGGAGCGTTCTGAAGTTAATGAACCGCGTCTGGGGGGCGTCTTTGATGTGAGTGCAACTCCCCTTTACGACAAAGCCGGACATCTAATCGGCAGTGTCCATGTCGCACGTGATATCACCGAACGTAAACGGACGGAAGCGGCGCTGCATTTCAGAAATGTCCTGTTGTCCAACCAGCAGGAAGCCTCTATTGACGGAATCCTCGTGGTCGATGAGGATGCTCATATCCTATTGAATAACCGCCGGTTTGTCGAAATGTGGAACATTCCGCCGGAGTTGGTCGAGAAAAAGGACGATGAACCTGTTTTGCGGTTTGTTACTGACAAGGTGGCGGATTCCCGGACGTTTCTCCAGCGTGTTCAGTATCTCTATGAGCACCGGCGGGAAACCGGATCGGATAAAATCAATCTTAAGGACGGCCGCACTTTCGACCGATATTCAGCGCCTATGTTCGGACCCGACGATCAATACTATGGTCGCGTCTGGTATTTCCGCGACATTACCGAGAAACTTTCCATGGAGTCCCAATTCCGGCAGGCCCAGAAGATGGAGTCCATCGGACGTCTGGCCGGCGGTGTGGCCCATGACTTTAACAACATGCTAGGGGTGATTATCGGCCATGCAGAGATGGTCCTGAATAAGATGGATCAGTCCGAGCCGTTCTTTAATGACCTGCAGGAAATCCGGAAAGCCGCTGAACATTCCGCCAACCTGACACGGCAACTGCTGGCCTTTGCCCGAAAACAAATTATCATCCCCAAAGTGCTCGATTTAAACGAAACTGTCGAAGGAATTCTTAAGATACTCCGTCGATTGATAGGCGAGAATATAGATCTCGTTTGGCTGCCTGAAACAGCGATGTTGATGGTCAAGATGGACCCTTCACAGATTGATCAGATACTGGCAAATCTGTGTGTCAATGCACGTGATGCCATTTCAGGTGTAGGTAAAGTCACCATTGAAACACATTCGGTTACTTTTGAGGAGGCATTCGTCAACAATCATCCCGGTTATATCCCGGGAGATTTCGTATTGTTGAGTGTAAGTGACAATGGCTGCGGCATGGACAAGGAAACACTGGATAAAATCTTCGAGCCTTTTTTTACCACCAAGGAGTTGGGCAAAGGAACCGGCCTCGGCTTGGCAACGGTCTATGGCATAGTTAAACAGAATAATGGTTTCATCAATGTATACAGTGAACAGGGACAAGGCACATCCTTTAAAATTTATCTGCCGCGTTATGTTGTCAAGGAAGGGGAAATGGATAAGAAAAGTTTGATCGTTCAGGATGCACGAGGCTATGAGACAATTCTGCTTGTGGAGGATGAACCTTCAATCCTGAGCATAACAAAACAATTGCTTGAGGAGCTGGGGTATCATGTGCTGCCTGCTTCTGCACCGGATGAAGCAATCCTTACGGCCAAAAATCATTCCGGCAAGATCCATCTGCTTTTAACCGATATTGTTATGCCCGGAATGAATGGCCGGGACCTGGAAAATAAACTAGTATCAATTGATCCTGGAATAAAAAGCCTGTTCATGTCAGGCTATTTCGGTGTCGCTGTTGATGATCATGATATTATAGACAAAGAAGTAAATTTCATACAAAAACCATTTTCCAGGCATGATCTTGCCGCTAAAGTACGAGAAGTCCTAGATGTCAAATGATCAGTTTTAAGTCATAACGCTCCCTCAGAGAGGGAGGCTTGACGGTTATGAGCCGTCTCAAAGACGGCCGTTAGAATCTGCCCTCTTACCTCTCACTGTCCATCTTCGGCAATGTATTCCTTAACCTTTTCCAATTCAAAACCAACTGT